>JBEAZL010000205.1:0-4764 GCA_041170085.1 Bacteroidota bacterium | reverse complement strand
TCCAGATCCAGTTTCAGCCTCTCGCCGAAGAGTGCGTGTTTTCTTCTCTTGTAAATGACCTCGCGCTGTGAATTCATCACGTCGTCGAATTCCAGCAACCTCTTCCGTACACCGAAGTTGTTCTCTTCTACTTTTTTCTGCGCGCGCTCAATGGAGCTGGTGATCATACTATGCTGAATCACCTCTCCTTCTTTCAATCCGAGGCGATCCATCATCTTGGCAATGCGATCGCTGCCGAACAGACGCATGAGGTCGTCTTCGAGTGAAACATAGAACTGAGATGATCCCGGGTCTCCCTGACGTCCTGCACGGCCTCGCAGCTGGCGGTCTACACGTCTTGAATCGTGTCGTTCAGTACCTATGATGGCAAGTCCTCCGGCTTCTTTTACGCCTGCACCGAGTTTGATGTCGGTACCACGACCAGCCATATTGGTGGCGATGGTTACAGTACCAGCCTGACCGGCAAAGGCCACAATTTCTGCTTCTTTCTGGTGCAGCTTCGCATTGAGTACCTGATGGTCAACATTGCGGAGACGAAGCATCTTGGATAGCAATTCAGATACTTCAACGGTAGTTGTTCCGACAAGCACAGGTCGCCCGGCATTGCGGAGCTCCTGAATTTCGTCAATCACCGCGTTGTATTTCTCACGCTTGGTTTTATACACCTTATCGTCGAGGTCTTTTCGCGAGATGGGCTTGTTGGTTGGTATCACAACTACATCAAGCTTGTAGATGCTCCAGAATTCACCTGCTTCGGTTACGGCAGTACCGGTCATACCGGCCAGTTTGTGATACATCCTGAAGTAGTTCTGAAGCGTAATGGTCGCATAAGTCTGCGTAGCAGCTTCGACCTTCACGGTTTCCTTAGCTTCAATAGCCTGGTGCAGGCCATCGCTGTATCGGCGGCCCTCCATGATACGACCTGTTTGCTCGTCAACAATTTTCACCTTGTTGTCAATCACTACATAGTCAACATCTTTCTCGAAAAGTGCATACGCTTTCAGAAGCTGATTGATGGTGTGAATGCGTTCACTCTTCACGCCATAGTCGCGCATGAGCTCTTCCTTCATCTTCTGCATCTCATCAGCGCTCTTTCCGCTGTTTTCAATATCGGCCAGTTCACTGCCCAAATCAGGCAGCATGAAGAACTTCTCGTCCTCCATGTTCTTTGAGATGAGCTGAATTCCTTTTTCAGTCAGGTGTACCTGATTGTTTTTCTCTTCAATGACAAAGTACAATGGCTCGTCGGCCTTGGGCATCTCCCTCTGGTTGTCCTGCAAATAGTGCCCCTCCGTTTTCAGAAGCTGGGCTTTGATTCCGCCTTCACTGAGGAATTTGATAAGTGCTTTGTTTTTCGGCAGACCACGGTATGCTCTGAAAAGTGCAGTCCCACCCTCGGCAGTTTTCTCCTTTCCGGGATCTGATCCGTCATCGGGCATGAGTTTCTTTCTCGCTTCAGTCAGGAATTCATTGACAACCTGCTTCTGCGCATTAAAGAGCAATTGAACCTTTGGTTTCAGGTTATCAAATTCCTGTTGATCGCCTTTTGGCGTAGGACCTGATATAATGAGGGGTGTACGGGCTTCGTCGATCAGAACGCTGTCGACCTCATCGACAATGGCAAAGTGGTGTTTTCTCTGAACCAGATGACTGGCATCGATGGCCATGTTATCGCGGAGGTAATCGAAACCGAATTCGTTGTTGGTACCGTAGGTGATGGATGCCCTGTATGCATTGCGGCGCGCCTCAGAATTCGGAGCATGCTTATCGATACAGTCTATTGTCAGTCCGTGGAACTCGTAAATCGGCCCCATCCATTCAGAGTCGCGTCGGGCGAGGTAATCGTTTACGGTTACAACGTGAACACCTTTGCCGGCAAGGGCATTGAGAAACACCGCCAGCGTGCCGACGAGGGTTTTTCCTTCACCGGTAGCCATCTCGGAAATATTTCCCTTATGGAGAGCTGCACCACCAATGATCTGCACATCGTAGTGTACCATGTCCCAGGTGATGGGATTTCCGGCTGCAGGCCAGGTATTGGCCCAGAAGGCCTGATCTCCTTCGATCCGGACATAAGGCTTGGCGCCACTGGCAGCGAAATCGCGATCCAGCTGTGTGGCTGTAACCCGAACCTCAGAGTTTTCCTTGAAGCGACGCGCAGTCTCACGCATCACCGCAAAGGCCTCGGGCATGATTTCATCGAGTATTTCTTCCGTTTTTTGATCTGACTCCTTAATAAGAGCATCAACCTTCTGGTAAATGGCTTCTTTCGTCTCCAGCTCTGTGCCCGGCAGTCCTTCGGCCTGTGCCTTGAGTTCTGAGATTTCGGCCTCGATAGAAGCTAGCCTCTGCTGAATGAGTGATTTCATGGCATCGCTCCTGCCTCGCAGTTCATCATGACTGATTGTCCGGAGCTGTTCTCCAATGGCAGACACTTTGTCTACAATGGGCTGGAGTTCCTTGAGGTCTTCTGAGGATTTGTCGCCTACGAACTTCTTGAGAAGCTTGGAAATTGTACCTATCATCGTATCGTCTTTAGGCCTGATGGCCTTGGTTATCTTATCTTTTCTGTGCGGGCGCCAAAAGTAATCTATGCGCCCTTTTGTTCTGTGGGTCCGTTGACATTGCTAAAAACAATACCAGACCCCACATCATGTCAGATTGACGATACGAACGGGCATTCGACCCCCCAGTGTAATCCATGTTTCGACCAATCTCGTATTACATTCGATAAAAATTTGTAATTTGTCGACAAACGACATATATTTGTCTCCGAAAACAAGAAACGAAGTCTATTATTCCTCCGGCATTCCGGCGGAAATCTCGCTAAAGCATGTTGAATTGAGCCGCAGAGCAATATCCTGTTTGGATTTGTCTTGCGCATACGAAATGGCTAGTCTTAATCTTAATAACCTTCACATTTGAATCCAACAGCCCGCGATAACGATTGCGGGTTTTGTTTTTGTACCGGCCGGGATCAGGTTTCTGCCGGAATAATCTTGCAGTAACTTTTGTATTTCACCCGGCTTGTGTCCGTTAAATAAGTACACGCGCGAATAAGAAACGAGATGCTATAGCCAAAAAAAATCACTTTGTGTTTCTAACATTTTTTCAAAAGCTTCTTTAGGTGAGAAGGAGGGTGCAGGAATTTATGAATTCCTTGTCTGGCGAGGGATTCAGCTTGTGTTAAAAACTAAAGGTCATTGTCAAAACTTTGCTCTTGGAATGGGGCTTCATCTGCTAAATCTTTGAACACGGCAACAGGGAGGAAGCGGATGTGAAGAGAATGTTTCCCTGATGTTGTGAAATCAGGACTCCCCACCCTCAGTTTCAGGTTAATAGCACGGACGTTTGAAAAACAACGGTGACACACTCACCTCTAAAAGATACTTTGATGGCAGCAGAAGAACCCATACTCAGAGAGAATCCCGACCGGTTCGTGATATTTCCGATACAGCATCATGATATCTGGCAGTTCTATAAAAGAGCTGAGGCGAGCTTCTGGACTGCTGAGGAAATTGACCTCGAAGCTGACCTGGTTGACTGGAATAACAAGCTCAATGAAGATGAGCGCTATTTCATCAAACATGTGCTTGCCTTTTTCGCGGCCAGCGATGGAATCGTAAATGAGAACCTGGCCGAAAACTTTGTGAGGGAGGTTCAGTACACTGAGGCGAAGTTCTTCTACGGGTTTCAGATCATGATGGAGAATATCCACAGTGAGACTTATTCCCTGCTCATCGATACTTACATAAAGGACACGACCGAGAAGAACCGTTTGTTCAAGGCCATTGAAACCCTCGACTGTGTGAGAAAGAAGGCCGAGTGGGCTCTCAGGTGGATTAAGAACGGATCATTCGCAGAGCGTATCGTAGCTTTTGCTGCTGTGGAAGGAATCTTCTTCAGCGGATCTTTCTGCAGCATCTTCTGGCTGAAGAAAAGAGGCCTCATGCCCGGACTGAGTTTCTCGAATGAGCTGATCAGCCGCGATGAGGGACTACACTGCGATTTTGCATGTCTGTTGTATATCCAGCACATCGTCAACAAGCTTCCGAAGGAACGCATCCGGGAAATCATTGTAGACGCTGTGGCCATTGAGAAGGAATTTATCCTCGAAGCCCTGCCGGTGAAACTCATCGGTATGAACAGCGACCTGATGTCGCAGTACATCGAATTCGTGGCAGACCGCCTGCTGGTGGAACTGGGTAACGAAAAAGTGTACAACAAACCAAACCCATTCGATTTCATGGAAATGATATCGCTTCAGGGAAAGACCAACTTCTTTGAGAAGAGGGTAGGAGAATACCAGAAATCGGGTGTGATGTCTGAGAAATCAGGCAACGCCTTCTCGCTCGACGAGGATTTCTGAGCCCCGGAAGGGAGGTGATGTTTTCAACCGGTGTTTTGTTGGAATCATCCCCGACCAGTTCCGGAAAAAGAACAAGAAAGAACCTTAATTAGCCAGACCGCTTCCGCCCGAATAAGCCTTTCAGGACAGGGACACAGGGCAGACGGATCTCAGGCCACTATAGTTTAACCGATTTAAGAACCGAACAATCATATGTACGTAATCAAAAGGGACGGCAGAAAAGAGGAAGTGAAATTTGACAAAATCACTGCCCGCATCAGCAAACTCTGTTATGGCCTCAACACCATCGTAGATCCTATCAAAATCTCGATGAAGGTGATTGAAGGAGTATATGATGGAGTCACCACAACCGAACTCGATAATCTGGCTGCCGAGATCGCTGCGACCAATACGAC
>JBEAZL010000204.1:0-2949 GCA_041170085.1 Bacteroidota bacterium | reverse complement strand
GGCATCGTGAATCTGGTTAGATAAATTCAGAATTTCATCGCGCTTTCTTGCTCTACTTTAGCGGTGATGCAAGTAGTCTCACGTTCCCTTCGAAATACTTCCATTTTACCGTCCCTCATCAGGGATTATCTGGATCAGCATCCCGATCTGAGGAGTTTATACTCCGCTTCTCCGGATGCTGCGGGCATAGTTGAGCTATCCAAAAAACGCACTCTGGGTTCTGCCGAACGCGAGACATTAGTGCATGTGATAAGAGATCAATACGCCAATCTGGATAAGGGAGAGCTGGTTGAACAAAATCTCCTTTCGTTATCCGAACCAGATGTGTTTACTGTCACTACAGGCCACCAGCTGAATATTCTTACCGGCCCTCTTTTCTTTATCTATAAACTGGCCTCTGCAGTCGCTCTGTCAAGGAAACTCAATGAGCAGGAAACTGAAAAAAAGTTCGTGCCTGTTTACTGGATGGCATCGGAAGATCATGACAAGGAAGAGATAAGCAGTGTAGAAATTCAGGGCGAACGAATCACATGGAATACGGATCAGAAAGGACCTGTAGGCGAATTCGATACCCGTGGCATTGCTGAAACTATTGAGTCTTTTAGGGAACTTCAGTCTCACGTGAGGGGAATGGAGGCAGTGGCTGAAATGCTCCTCTCTGCATACGAAGCAGGAAATCTCGCAGAGGCTACACGAAGGCTTGTGCACGAGCTTTTCGGTGAATATGGTCTGCTTGTAATCGATGCGAGCGACCCGAGACTCAAGCGAATGTTCATCCCCGCAATGGAGGCTGAACTGAAAGAGCATATTGCTGAAGATGAAGTCAGCAGAGCCAGTAAAATACTGGAATCTCTTGGCCATAAGCCTCAGGTGAACGCTCGTCCCGTCAATCTCTTCTACATGGAAAAGGGCTTGCGTGAGCGAATTGTCCCCGAGCCTTTCGGATACTCTGTACATGGCACCGACCTTAGATTTTCCGAGGGGGAAATGATGGAATTGCTTCACAGTCATCCTGAGCGATTCAGTCCGAATGTGCTGATGCGTCCATTATACCAGGAGACCATTCTGCCCAATGTGGCTTACATAGGTGGCCCCGGTGAATTATCCTACTGGCTGCAGATTAAGCCACTTTTTGACAGACTGCAGGTACCGTTTCCCGCGTTGATCGAAAGAGATCATGCACTGCTGCTGAACCGTCAGGCCATGAGGCTGATAGACAAACTTGGATTTACACCCGATGACTTATTGATGGATCAGACTTCTGCCATCAGAACCTGGTCTGAACGCAATCATCCGCTGGATTTTGAACAGCAGCGAGAAGCTTTAGCCGGGGTTTGGGACGAAATAAAATCAAAATCAGAAGAGGTAGACGCTACGCTGGTTGCTATGGTCGATGGGGAGAAGCAACGACAACTGAAAGCGCTTGAAAATGTTGAATCAAAAATCGCCAAGGCTATCAGAAAACGCGAAGAAGACTCTGTCAGACAGATTGAAAGTCTCTGGAGCAGACTCTATCCCGGAGGAAGCCCGCAAGAGCGCGTGATGAACTATTTCACTTTTGCAGCAGATCTGGATAATGACTTGCTGGCTGACATCATTGAGTCATTTAATCCACTTGAAGCCCGGCTCAGGATTATTGTGCTCGAAGGGGAGGGATTCAGCGGTCGCCAAATTGCAGATAATCCTGAAGGATAATCGCAGCGCTGACCATATCAAGATTTCCCTTTTCCTGTCTCTTGCTCTTTTTCATACCACCCTCTACAAGGGCTTTCGATGCCAGCTTACTGCTGTACATCTCGCTCACACGGCTGATGGGGATATGGGGAAACTTCTTCTCAAGTTTTTTACCAAAACTGTCAATCATCAGTGTTGTCTCGGAAGCAGACCCATCTGTGCGCCTGGCATCTCCCAGAACGAATCGTTCGACATTCTCTTTCCTGACCAATGTTTCCAAAAACTCCAGAATGGTATTTCCTGCTACTGTCGTTAACGGCGAAGCAATTATTTTCAGTTCATCTGTTATAGCAATACCACAGCGTTTCGCGCCGTAATCTATGGCTACAATTTTTCCCATGGCACTAAGGTACGATGGCACAGTTGGTCGCTGCGCATACTGTGTTTAGCTTTACCATGTAAATAGAGAGAAGTAATGAATAACGAATGGAAGGATAAAATTGAGGCCGCCTGGTCTGACAGAACTTTGTTGGAGAATGCTGAAACGAAAGAGGTCATCTCTTCAATCGTTGAGGAACTGGATAAGGGAAGGCTTCGTGTGGCTGAACCTGATGGCAGCGGCTGGAAGGTGAATGAATGGGTCAAGAAGGCTGTAATACTCTATTTCCCCATTCGCAAAATGACCACCAGCCAGGCAGGACCCATGGAGTTTTATGACAAGATGGCCCTGAAGGAGAATTATGAAAGTCTGGGTGTTCGGGTCGTTCCGCATGCTGTTGCCAGATATGGCAGCTATCTCGCCAAAGGAGTTATTCTGATGCCTTCATACGTAAATATTGGTGCTTACGTGGATTCAGGTACTATGGTCGATACGTGGGCAACTGTTGGCAGTTGTGCACAGATTGGCAAGAATGTGCACCTCAGCGGTGGCGTCGGAATTGGCGGTGTCCTGGAACCAGTTCAGGCCTCTCCGGTTGTTATTGAGGATGGTTGCTTTATAGGTTCGAGATGTATAGTTGTTGAAGGAGTGCGGGTCAGAAAGGAATGTGTGTTGGGCGCAAATGTGGTTCTTACAGCAAGCACGCATATAATAGATGTTACCGGACCCGAAGCCATTCATCTGAAGGGAGAGGTTCCCGAAAGGAGTGTAGTCATTCCCGGAAGCTATACAAAGAAATTCCCGGCAGGCGAATATCAGGTGCCATGCGCCTTGATTATTGGTCGCCGCAAGGAAAGTACTGACCTGAAGACTTCACTCAATGATGCACTTCGGGA
>JBEAZL010000203.1:0-2780 GCA_041170085.1 Bacteroidota bacterium | reverse complement strand
GTTGAATGCTTCACGCACCGCGATGGTTCGCTGCCACGCCGGATAATTCGCTGGTTCCCTGAGTTCACCAAGCCGGTCAAAACCCCTCACTATGCTTTCCTGCAGTATATCCTCCGCCTGTTGACGATTCTCGACAATACGGTACACTGCCGGATAGATCACCTTCCAAACCTGTCGGTACGCCAGCAAGTAAGACTTCTGGTCTCCCTTGCGACAACCACTTATGATTTCATTCCAGTTTTGAACCAAGGCCTGATCTGGTGTTTCTGTCTATATGACGACATAATTCGAAAAACGCTGCACGCAGAATCAAAAAAAATTTCGAGGCACAAAAAAAAAGCCACCGCGTGGATGCGGTGGCTGGATAGCGTGGCACGTTTAACCCAATACATTTTATCCTGAACACATTTCACAGCTGTCCGGATTGTCGAGCGAACAGGCTATTGCCGCTTGCTGACGAGCGATTTCTTCGTCGGACATTGACTGTACTTCTGCAACGTGGTTAGGCTGTGGGGCCAGTTTTACTGCGGCCTCCTGCTCGCGGGCAGAGGCAGTTGTCTGACCTACGGTTTCCATACCGGCGGCTGCAGGTTGTTCCTTGTATTTTTTATCGACCGTGAATTTGATCGCATCGGTGGCTGCCTTGGTGCGCAGATAGTACATACCTGTCTTGAGACCCTTTTCCCATGCATAGAAGTGCATGGAAGTGAGTTTGCCTGCGTTTACATTTTCCATGAAAACGTTCAGCGACTGGCTCTGACATATAAAGGCTCCACGGTCGGCGCTCATATCAATGATTACCTTCTGTTGCAGTTCCCATGCTGTCTTGTAGAGCTCTTTGAGGTCTACCGGTATTTCCGGGATATTCTGCACAGATCCGTTTGCAGCAATGATTTTGTTTTTAAGGTCCTCACTCCACAACCCAAGCGATACCAGGTCGCGCAGCAGGTGTTTGTTTACGATGATGTATTCACCGGCGAGTACCCTGCGTGTATAGATATTGCTTGTGTATGGTTCAAAGCACTCGTTGTTTCCGAGGATTTGGGCCGTGCTCGCGGTTGGCATAGGAGCAAGCAGGAGCGAGTTGCGGATACCGTTTTTCTTCACCTCTTCGCGCAGCACATCCCATTCCCATCTTGAGGAAGGTTTTACATTCCACATATCGAACTGGAAGATGCCCTTTGAGGCGGGAGAGCCTTCGAAGGTCTGGTATGGACCATCCTGTATGGCGAGATCCTTGGAGGCAGTCATGGCCGCGTAGTAAATGGTCTCAAATACTTCGCGGTTAAGGGTGCGGGCCGCCTCACTATCGAACGGATAGCGCATCAGAATAAATGCATCTGCAAGGCCCTGAACACCGATACCGATGGGGCGATGGCGCATGTTGCTGTTGCGGGTTTCCGGAACAGGATAATAGTTGTTATCAATGATCTTATTGAGGTTCAGGGTAAGCTGGTAGGTTACCTCGAACAACTTGTTGTGGTCAAACTCTCCGTCCTTAACAAACTTAGGCAGGGCGAGTGAACCGAGGTTACACACGGCTATCTCGTCCTTGGCAGTGTACTCAATGATTTCCGTACAGAGGTTAGAGCTCTTGATGGTTCCGAGGTTCTGCTGGTTGCTCTTGCGGTTGGCAGCGTCCTTATAAAGCATATAAGGTGTTCCTGTCTCGATCTGAGATTCCAGAATCTTGAACCAGAGCTGTTGCGCCTTGATGGTTTTACGACCCTTTCCTTCCCTTTCATAACGGGTGTAGAGTTCCTCGAAGGCCTCTCCCCATGTATCGGCAAGGCCAGGGCATTCATTGGGGCACATCAGGGTCCACTCGCCGTTTTCTTTTACCCTCTTCATGAAGAGGTCAGAAATCCAGAGAGCGTAGAACAGATCGCGTGCGCGTGCTTCTTCTTTTCCGTGGTTCTTTTTGAGATCAAGGAAATCGAAGATATCGGCGTGCCATGGTTCGATGTAGATCGCGAAAGAACCTTTACGCTTACCGCCGCCCTGATCAACGTACCTCGCGGTGTCGTTGAATACACGGAGCATCGGAACGATACCGTTGCTGGTACCGTTGGTTCCTTTAATATAAGATCCTTTGGCTCTGATGTTGTGAATGCTCAGTCCGATACCGCCGGCGCTCTGAGAAATCAGTGCACACTGCTTGAGGGTATCGTAAATACCGGCAATGCTGTCGTCCTGCATCTGCAGGAGGAAGCAACTGCTCATCTGAGGTTTCGGGGTTCCGGCGTTAAACAGGGTTGGCGTGGCGTGAGTAAACCAACCTTCGCTCATCATGTTATAGGTACGTACCGCATTGGCGAGATCAGTCTTATGTATTCCGACTGCCACACGCATAAAGAGATGCTGCGGGCGTTCGGCTACGGCACCATTGATCTTGAGCAGATAAGATCTCTCCAGGGTTTTGAAACCGAAGTAATCGAAACTGAAATCGCGATCGTATATAATAGTGCTGTCGAGCTCTTCGGTATTGGCCGTGATAAATTCGTATACATCATCTGCGATGAGACCGGCGTTCTGACCTGTTTTGGGATCTACATATTCATATAAATCCTTCATTGTTGCGCTGAAAGACTTCCTGGTATTCTTATGCAGGTTACTCACCGCTATGCGTGACGCGAGCAATGCATAATCAGGGTGTGTCGTCGTATTGGTCGCAGCGATCTCGGCAGCCAGATTATCGAGTTCGGTTGTGGTGACTCCATCATATACTCCTTCAATCACCTTCATCGAGATTTTGATAGGATCTACGATGGTGTTGAGGC
>JBEAZL010000202.1:0-4274 GCA_041170085.1 Bacteroidota bacterium | reverse complement strand
CTGTGCTCAAGGTTCCGGTAACCGGCCAGGATAAAGGAATTGTAGCCGTCCCACGCCGGCTGTTGCAGGATGATGTGGTGGTTACAAACCAGTCCTGATATCCGCAGATCGCATGAGTCGCTGTGAAATCCGATGAGGTTCTCTCCGGCATAGGGTTTTCTGCCCTGAACAGCAGACACCATTTCTCTCTGCGCATTGGATGTCTTCATGGGGTATACCACCGTGGCATGAATGTTCAGCTGCACGGCAATGAACATATCCAGAGCTACCAAAGGGACAAGCCATGATGTTTTTGATTTCCTAACGGCCAGCATAATCAGTGAAAGCAACACAAGTTGTATCCACGCATGTGTGAATATCCGTTCACTCACAGATACTCCGGAAACCTCGGGATATTCAGTAATATCCTTTAAAACCCTTTGCCAGGTGTTATTAACCGAGTCGGGTAAATGGGTTAAAAGCAACAACAGTATTCCGGAAATTACGACTAAAGATGCTGTTCGCAGGTGCACTTTAGATGTTTGCTGTAACCATCTCTCCATGGTGAAAGCACCAAGTACAATCCAGACAAATAGGGCGTGAAACCTGAAAATAGAAGGATGACGGAACATGTCCAGACCAGGGAGATTCCGCGACCACCAGCGCAATGGAAATACATCGCCCATGGCCAGCATCATCAGAACCACGAAGCCGCCAAACAGAAACCACTCGGTTCTCGTCTTGCCCTTGCTCATCAGCCAGGCCAGCAGCAACGCTGCCATGAGCAGTCCGCCATACATGTTGAGCATTGAAAAGTCGCTTCCCCATTGAAATCTGGTTTCTTCTCCGGTGCTGTGGTCCGTGTAATGATCGGTTCCCACCGAATATGGAGTAAGCAGAGATACCCATGCTTTGGGAGGAAACGGGTTTTCCATCAGGCGCTCCCGGCTGAGGCCCTCCGTGCGGGTGACATGGGGGATGTATTCTCCGACCGAAAGAAGGTGAGGAGCTGTGAGAAGAAAAATGAGGGCTCCGGCGAGGACATTGGAAAGTAACCAAGATTTTAATTCTGCTTTTTTCCTGATTAACCCATGGTTAAAAAAGTAAAAGGCTGCTGCGGCTGCCATACAATAAAACCCTATGATGCTGATACCAGGGTATGAACCCGTGAGCATCATGGCACTACAAATAGCCGTCCAGGCGAGATATTTTCCCGATCCGTATCTCCACAGCATCGTGAGGTAATGACTTACCCATGGGAACCACGCCAGTCCGATGAGGTAGATAAAGTTCTGGGCATTGCTCACAAATACCCCGCATCCCATGAAAGAAACAGCTGCGATTAAAGCGATGGATGTGCGAATACCTCTGCCGGTTATCAGGCGATACATGCCATATCCACCAATGAAAATGTGCAGGATCCATTCAAAACTCAGCGCGTAGAAGTCGTAGCTCCTGAATGCGCTGATGATCCAGATAATCGGATACCACGCGCCGGTTTCGGGATCGGCATGCAGAGGAAATCCGAGGTGCTGCCAGGGGCTCCACAAAGGGAGGTGCTGCGAGCGGATCATCTCACTCACATTATGACGCCAGGTGAGGAAACAGTTCACGGCATCCCACCGGAGCACATGCTGCATCGCACTCACCTGCCAGAACAGGACAATGGCGATGCAGGCCAGTAAGATTGCGTTCAGGTAATGCTTCCTCATATTCTCGTGCGAAGGTAAGTCAGCTGTGAATCCTGACATGCTGCACTATGCTCCCCCCGGGTATTAGTTTGCTGCCGGCGGTTAATCCATCAGTTCAAATGCGATATTTGCCGGTATGATCAAAGACATATTCAGTCAGGAGGTAGCTCAGGAAGTGATTTCGAGAATCAACAAGCTGCAGCCCGATACACCGCGGCAATGGGGAAAGATGGATGTGTCACAGATGCTGGCGCATTGTAACGTGACCTATGGGTACACCTACGAGCCCGAAAAATTTCAGCGTCCGAATGCATTCAAGCGCTTTATACTGAAGGCCATTGTAAAACCATATGTCACAGGTCCAAAGCCATACAAGGCAGGTGTACATACAGCCCCCGACTTCATCATCCGCGATGCCCGTGAGTTTCAGCTCGAGAAGGAAAAGCTCGTCGCCAATATTGAAAAGACCCAAAAGCTGGGCTCTGCATTTTTTGAGGGCAAAGAGAATTTCTCTTTCGGCAAGATGAGTGCCGATCAATGGAATACGCTTTTCTACAAACACCTCGATCATCACCTCCGTCAGTTTGGGGTGTGAGGATGGGCGGATGAACTGACATGCTAGTGTGGTAATTGAATCCTGCCTGATCATGGAATTATAGAATTATACAATCACTGTTGTCCGGTAAAAGTTTCAGGAAAAAATAAAGGGGCAGCTGTTAGGCATACCCCGATATAGGTACTTTAGAGTTACGACACAACAAAGACCTATGGGCAAAAGTACATTTTTTACCGGACAGCCGGTCTTTCTTCAACTGCTCAACTTGATCCCGTCTAGCCTGTTTGACAAAGTCAGTTCAAGACATCATGCCGATCATTATTGCAAGAAGTTTATGGCGCGAGATCATCTTGTTTCGATGCTTTATGCCTGTTTCTTTCAGTGTACTTCAATCCGCGAACTGGTTACTGGACTTCAGGCCAATAGCTCCCGGCTCGAACACCTTGGCTTAAAGTACACCCCACGTAGAAGTACACTTGCAGATGCAAATGCGCGGCGGAGTCCGGAGTTCTTCGCCGATATGTATCAGGAACTCTACAGACGCTATTTTTTATCGGACAGCCGCCGATGCGACGATCGGCTTTTCATCATTGACTCGACGACTATAAGCCTCTTTACATCTGTGATGAAAGGAGCCGGTTCACCCGGAGCCAATGGGAAAAAGAAAGGTGGACTTAAGGCTCATATGATGATTGACTCCGAGCATGATGTCCCTGCTATTGTTGATCTGACCGAAGCAAGGCGCAGTGATTTGGTGTTCATGCAAAAATTGCATGTGCCTGACAACTCTGTGGTTGTGTTTGATATGGGTTATATCAACTACAAGAACTTTAAGGAATGGGGTTCAAGAGGAATCCGTTGGATTACCAGACAAAAGTCGCTTGCCTATGTGGAGGTGTTGGAGCAGTATGGTTTATCCGAGGTCTCCCTAAATCGTGGAGTCCTTAAGGACGAAAAAGTCAAATTGGGTCGTCCCAGTAACGAGCGTGTAACACCATTGATCGGGGCGAGGCGCATAACCTTCCACGACGAACTCAAGAATCGCGATTTTCTCTTTATTACAAACGATTTTGAAAGCAGCCCGGAGGCCATTGCGGATTTGTACAAGAAAAGATGGCAGATAGAGCTCTTATTCAAAAGAATAAAACAGAGGTATCCTCTGAAGTACTTTTTGGGGGATAATGCTAATGCAATTCAAGTTCAGGTGTGGTGCGCACTCATTTGTGACCTTCTGGTAAGGATCATCCAGAACATGGTGAATCGAACCCTCAAGAGGAAATGGGCGTACAGCTCGATTTTCGGTATGATTAAGCACCATTTGATGACTTACATCAATCTGTTCGAGTTCCTGAAGAATCCAGAACGCGCCTTGATCAATTATAAACCACCTCCGGGCCAGTTTTCCTTTTTCTGAGGTGGGGGTTCAAAAGCCATAATCACATTAAACCGACTAGAAAATCCAGAAAAATCAAGGGTGGTTATACGCATTGCCGTTTTCTCCGGACAACAGTGATTATACAATTATAGAATTATACAATTGGAGTTCGTGGTTAGTCTGAGGTCTGTTCTTCGAATACAATATTGACTCATTGACCCGATCCCCGACCCCTGAAGGGGCGCAACATGGTAGGGACTGCAGAATGCTGTTGGACAGTCGTGTTGTGAGAATACCACCCCTACGGATCGATGCAACACCATATTCCCCATTGTATAATTCTATCATTGTATAATGGTATAATTCAACCATTCCCACATTAATAATTCTCCTATCTTTCCCCCATGGCATTTAACTCTGTCTTCAGCTGGTTCATTAAAAAGCGGATCCACCAGATCGAGCTTTTTATGAAGTACCCGGAGGAGGTGCAGAATGAACTGTTTCAGCGTCTGATCGATGAGGCTGCGCTAACGCGTTTTGGAATTGAACACGGCTTCGGAAATATCCGCACGATACAGGATTTCAAGAAGGCTGTGCCCATCCGGAAATACGAAGATTACAAGCCATATATCGATCTGCTGAGGGATGGCAAACAGAATGTTCTGTGGCCGTC
>JBEAZL010000201.1:0-4055 GCA_041170085.1 Bacteroidota bacterium | reverse complement strand
CAGAACGTAAAAATTTTGTATGCGGGAATTCGTTATGACCGGTGGTCTTCCCAAGCAATGCAGATGGAACTGCCATCCGACCATAGCGAGAGACACATCAGACCACTCAAAAAAGCTTTTTCTTCGGGGACTACGTCCAAGCCCAGAGTGGGAGTGAAGAGTGGGTATTGAGAGAGATGACCTCAAACTCAAGACTCACTCACCACAACCACTGTATGACTGAGTTATTATCCGAGCAGCTTCTTCATGGCCGCACCAATCTCCGCTGGTGAGTCAACCACGTGGATGCCGCATTCGCGCATGATCTTTTTCTTGGCTGCGGCTGATTCGTGTTCGCCGCTCACAATGGCTCCGGCATGACCCATGGTACGCCCTTTGGGTGCAGTTTCTCCGGCAATAAAGCCCACTACAGGCTTGGTGCCGTTTTCACGAACCCACATGGCTGCCTTAGGCTCGAGTTCTCCGCCAATTTCACCAATGATGATGATGCCGTGGGTCTCCGGGTCTGCCATCAGGTACTGCACAGCCTCGAGGGTTGTGGTGCCAATGATGGGGTCTCCGCCAATACCAATGGCGGTGGTAACTCCGAGTCCGGCTTTAGACACCTGGTCGGCGGCTTCATAGGTAAGTGTTCCGCTCTTGGATACAATTCCGACATTGCCTTTTTTGAAAACAAAGCCCGGCATGATGCCGACCTTGGCTTCTCCGGCGGTAATGATGCCCGGACAATTGGGGCCGATCAGCACGGCGCCGCGGTCTTTTACATATTCCTTGGCCAGGACCATGTCATTCACTGGAATTCCTTCGGTAATGGCCACAATGACCTTGATACCCGCATCAGCAGCTTCCATAATGGCGTCTGCAGCGAATGCCGCAGGAACGAAAATGATGGAAACATCAGCTCCCGTATCGCGAACAGCATCGCTCACGGTATTGAAGACAGGTCTGTCGAGGTGTTTCTGGCCGCCCTTGCCGGGTGTAACGCCACCCACCACGTTGGTACCGTATTCAATCATCTGCTCGGCGTGAAAGGTTCCTTCACTGCCTGTAAAGCCCTGAACAATAACCTTCGACTGCTTACCTACAAGAACTCCCATAGTCTGAATGTAATTTGAGGCCGCGAAAATAGTTCATGGGCTACTTTCGCAGCGTGAATCTTTCGAAAAGTAGCGATACAATCTGTGCCCTTTCCACAGCTCAGGGCATGGGAGCCATAGCCCTGATCAGGATGTCGGGTCCTGATAGTGTGGAAATCGCTCAAAGAGTCTTTTCCGGAAAACTGTTCGGTGCGGCTTCGCATACAGCCCTCCACGGTTGGATTATGGATGGAGGAAACCGCCTGGATGAGGTGGTTCTGACCCTTTTCAGGGGTCCGCGGTCATTTACCGGTGAAGACACGGTCGAGATAGCCTGTCACGGTTCAGTCTATATCCAGCAAAGGATTCTTCAATTGTTGATGGAACAGGGAGCCGTGATGGCCAGGGCAGGGGAATTCACCATGCGGGCCTATCTCAATGGCCAGATGGATCTGAGTCAGGCGGAAGCTGTGGGTGACCTGATCGCCAGCGAGAGTGCAGCGGCCCATAAGCAGGCCATACATCAGATGCGGGGTGGTTTTTCGAAGGAAATCCGTACCCTGCGCGAGCGACTGATTCACTTTGCATCGATGATCGAACTTGAACTCGATTTCGCCGAGGAGGATGTGGAGTTTGCGAACAGAGACGAGCTCAGGAACCTGCTGGAGGAAATACGGCAGATCGTGGTTCGGCTCGAAGATTCTTTTGCTCTGGGAAATGCTATCAGACATGGAGTGCCCGTTGCCATACTGGGTGCCCCGAACATGGGAAAGAGTACCCTGCTCAACGCACTGTTGAATGAAGACAGGGCCATAGTATCTGAGATTCCCGGAACTACGCGCGACACCATTGAAGACAGCATTGTCATTGAAGGCATCCGGTTCCGGTTCATCGATACCGCCGGGCTTCGCCATACATCCGACGAAATAGAAAAACTGGGAATTGAGCGATCATATGCGAAGGCAAAAGAAGCGGCGCTGGTTTTATATGTGTTTGATATATCAACAACTTCATACGAAGACCTGCATGCGCAACTCACTGATCTGAGAAATCGGGCAGGAGAGGGCGTGAAGATTATCCCGGTGGGTAACAAGGTGGATAAGGGCAGCAAGGACGGCTATGCAGACGACATGGTGGTTGAGATATCGGCAAAGTCAGGTTTGGGCATGGAAGACCTGCGAAAGAGGTTGCTCGAAGAGTCGGGATCACAGGTTATGCAACGCAGCGAGACGATCGTTACCAATGCCCGTCATCACCGCGCCCTGTCACAGGCCAGAGAATCGCTCGACAGCGCATTGAGCGGACTGAACTCCGGTACCACTGGCGATTTCCTCATGGTAGATATCCGTCGCGCACTCTATCACCTCGGCGAGATTACCGGCCAGATCGGCAGCGATGATTTGCTTAACCATATCTTCTCGACGTTCTGTATTGGAAAGTGATGACTATAATTCGCTATGAATAACTTCTGTTATCATATTGCCTCTCCGTTCTGAGACCCTCTGTCAGAGATTTCATTCCATACCCATCCTCTAAATCACGGTCTCTCAAGCTCCCGAAGGGCACTTTGATCCATTGATGCCGTGGCTTCGGCTCCGCTCAGCCACCGGGCCATTGCAGCATACTTTTTAACCAAATTAATCGTCCCTCAAGCTCCCGAAGGGAACATTCTCACATTCTCGTATTCTCACATTCACCCATTGACCCATTGACCCATTGCATAATCCGGGATGATTGTATAATTCTATAATTCTATAATTGTATAATTCTATAATTCTATAATTCTATAATTGTATAATTCTATCATTGTATAATTCTATCATTGTATAATTGTATCATTCTCAGAATAACAGACTCATCCATTTACCAATTCTGAATTTGCGTCTTTACACCGGGATCTTTCTGTTGGCGATGACCATTGCCTCCTGTTCGCCATTGAACAAGATGGGATATGTCACCCCGACGCACAACATGCCCATGATGTCCAGGACATTCGACGGACATGCCATGGCCACTGCGGGATTCAATCACTTTGAATTGCAGGGTGCATTCTCGCCCATAAAGCATGTTGCGGTTCTCGGTAACTTATACAAAGGCTTTGGCGGGAAAAGCGAATGGTCAAAGGAATGGGGTGGTGGGTTGTATCACGCATTTGACGATCGCTTTATCGTTGAAGCTTTCTACCTGCGGAATGATGCGAGTATTTATCGCGCCAAAAACAGGGTACTGAGCATGTTCTTGTCCGAACATGTGGACTACCGCAAAGAGTCGTTGAAGAGCGTGTATGATGGCCACTCCCTTCAGATGGATGTGGGCTACAAATGGTATGGTGAATATGCAGATGAGACCACGTTCACTGCGGCCCTGGGAGTCAAATGGTCAGAGGTTGTTTTTCGCGAGTTCTCATACAAGTATAAGCTTTACGGAGACTGGGGATTGTCGTCACAGTATGTGAAAGAGGAGTACGAGGTTCTTATGACAAAGGAGGCACTTAGTTTTCTCGCTATTTCAGGAACCTTCAAATATGGTACAGGCGGACTCAGGGCCATCTTTCAATACTCTCATCATCTCGGACTAAGCGGTTTCGGTCCGTCCCAATCTGAACCTCCATACTACCAGCCCGCATGGATCACCATTGGACTGGAGGCCTATATCCCCAACTTAAAAAGACACCGCAGGTAGTTCCTACCGGATCATGATTTTCTCGTGTTTCACACTCGCTCCGTGCTGATGGGAATCATATCCGCGAATTCCGCGACATTCCTGAATGACAAGCAAAAAAAAGCGAAGGGCCGCCCATAACCAAGCGACCCTCCGCCAATCAACCCCCTCTTCCCAAAATGTGTCCGCACATTTGCGGAACTACTTACTTAACCCCATCAAGTGAATTTCCGGACAGAGGATTGACAGTTATTACTTTTTAATTCTTGGCAAACGAAATGGTCTGCACGCTTGAACCGTTCATCAGCTGGAGGGTGT
>JBEAZL010000200.1:0-3895 GCA_041170085.1 Bacteroidota bacterium | reverse complement strand
ATCTGGTCAAGATGGAAGATGGCGAGATAGCTATCGGCTGTGGCGTTATAGATCGCATTGACCTCCAGCAGGATTTCGTTGGGAGAGTTGAAATATGCTTTCGGTTGAACGTGCTGTTGGGCGCCACTCTGGTGATAGATGGAGGCGCCGTTTTCATAGTACAGGATGTTACCTGCCGACTGTGCCGGACAAATCTGGCGGAGAGTCAAAAGAACGACGAGTGCAATGAGGTGTTTCATGACCAATGGTTTTGATTTGGTCAAGCGGTACACCAATGCAAGCTTTGGGTTCAAAAAAAAAGCACCTGAGTGGTGCTTTTACGAGATCTAGTGTTTTACCGGATTGATTTTGACCCGGAATTCTATTTCCTCTATCTGGTCTTTGGTATTCGCCAGTAAATAAATCTTGCGGTATTGCCATCCGGCCTTTCCCGCTGTATCGAATTTCACTTTGATGGTACCTCCTTTTCCCGGTAAGACTGGTTCGGTTGGGTACTCTACCTTGGTGCAGGTGCATTCAACATCATATTCCGTGATGATGAGTGGCTCGCTGCCCGAATTCGTGAATTCGAATGAGAACTCCATGGGAACACCCTCATCTACTGATTCCAGTTTGAGGATACGTTCTTTAAAAGAAAACTCCGCGCTTTGTCCGAAGACAAACGCGGAGTTTATAACGAACAGGCAGATTATTGCGAAAAGCTTCATGCCTGAATGTGAATTAGTTCTTTGGTGCACCACCTTCTGGCTTCACAGGAGCTCCGCCGTTGTCCGGACCAGCTTCAACAGTACCCTTGATACGGATAACTTTTGTTGGCTCGTTAACAGCATTGGAAGTGATGGTTACACTCTTGTTGATCGGACCTGAACGCTTGGTGTCATACTTCACTTTGATCATTGAGGTCTCACCTGGAAGGATTGGATTTGGGTCGCACTTTGGAACGGTGCAGCCGCAAGAACCTTTACAGTTGCTCATGATCAGCGGAGCATTACCAGTGTTGGTCACTTTAAACTCGCAGGTACCGTCGCTGCCGTAGGCAATCGTTCCGTAGTCATGAACCTCTTTGTCGAGGGTGATGGCAGGACCGCTTACTAACTCAGGCTGCTGAGCCGATGCCGCGAAAAATGATCCGAGGACAACGATCATTGAGAGAATTACTTTTTTCATCGCTTAAAATGGTTTGTTGTTGTATTGGGTTTGTTATTTCTTACTGTTACTCAAAACTAGGGCCACAAGTTGCGCGGGGGGAGCCTCTTAACCAATCTTTAACTAGATTAATGGCTGCTTCCGTCGCCTGTGCTTTCTTCTGAATTCTCGTCTGGAAGCACTTCTCCCGATATCCGGAGCATCTTTTCGGGGCCTTCTGTGCTGTTCGAATAAACTTTGATAAGCTTATTGAAAGGACCCTTGTGCTTGGTATCGTATGTCACTTTGATCTCACTGGTTTCGCCGGGTGCTATAGGCTCCTTGTTACATTCCGGAACTGTGCATCCACAGGTGGCTTTGCATTCGGAGAGGATCAGGGGTTGGTCTCCGGTGTTGGATATGGTGAAAACGCACGATGCATCTGAACCAAAGGCCATTTTACCGAAATCGTGGTTTTCCTTGTCCACTGTGAGGAAAGGGCCACCGGCATTGGTTACCTCAACTTTTGGTTTCTCCTGCTCCGATCCGCAGCCTGCCACCAGCAGAGCTGCGAGAATGATAGTGAATGAAAAAATCTTCTTCATGGGTTTTCTTACACCACAAAGATGGGGTAGCTCCCAGGCTGGATTCAATACATTAACAAGGCATTATCATCTTTAACAATTGATTGAATTACTTCCGCCCAATCCAACCCTGAGGCCTTTCCGGAGCTCGCCATCCGATTTGAAGACTATCTTTCGCCCTCAAACAGCATTCAACCTATGAATAAGGTATTACTCAGGGCATTGCCTCATCTTGTAGCAGTAATCGTTTTTATTTCTGTTGCAGCCATTTACTTCAGTCCGGTTTGGGACGGTTACGAGCTCTCTCAGGGCGACGTGGCACATTTCAAGGGAATGTCAAAGGAGATCGCCGATCACAGGATGCTGTATGATGAAGAGCCACTCTGGACAAATTCCATGTTCAGCGGAATGCCCGCCTGGCAGATCAGTGTGATACATGAGGGGAACTGGCTCAAACAACTCGAGCCCTGGTTCTACCTCCAGATGCCCAGACCGGTTGGGATACTCTTTCTATGTATGCTTGGGTTTTATCTGTTTTGCCTGTTTACCGGCGTTAATGCCTGGCTCGCCATTGCAGGCGCCATAGGATTCGGACTTTCTACGGTAAACCTGCTTTATCTCTCGGCAGGACATACATCTAAAGTGAATGCCATTGCATACATGGCCCCTGCTTTGGGAGCCATGATCATGGCCTTCAGAAGGCAAATTCTTGCCGGTGCCGCGCTGTTTGCCCTGTTTCTGTCTCTGCATCTTGCCGCAAACCACCTTCAGATGACCTATTATCTGGTATTTATTCTGGGAGCGGTCGGTATCACAGAGCTGGTTAGACTTGTCCTGAAGAAGGATATCGCCAGGGCTCTGAAAGTTTCGGGTGTATTGCTGGTGGCAGGTCTTGCGGCTGTCCTCCCGAACTGGAGCAATCTGGCCACAACATACGAGTACAGCAATTATAGCACGAGGGGAAAATCTGAACTGACGGCCGCTCCCGGAGGTGCTGAATTCAGTACAACTTCTGAAAAGGGACTTGAAACCACGTATATTCTCGAGTACAATTTCGGTAAGGGAGAGGCCTGGTCGTTGCTCATACCCGACGCCAAGGGAGGTCATTCCGGCTATCTGGGTGATGAAAAGGAAATCATCAAAAAGGTGGTGAAGGACCAGCAGGTTCGCGAGATGGTGAGCCAGCAGATGAGATACTGGGGTGAACAGAAATTCTCGGGTGGCGCCTTTTATTTCGGAGCCATTTTCATTTTCTTCTTTGTGATGGCCCTGATATTTTCGAAGAACGTTTTGCGCTGGCCTTTCTTAATTCTCGGACTTCTTGCCCTTGGCCTTTGCACCAATGATCCCGGCGGAATCAATGATTTTTTCATCAATAAGTTTCCCATGTACAACAAGTTCAGGGATTCGAAGATGATACTGGTAGTTCTCATGATTATCATTCCGGCGCTTGCTGTCATGTTCATCCAGGAAATTCTGGATCGCAAACCAGAAGAAATCAAGTCAATCCGGAAATGGTTGCTCATCGGTGGCGGAAGTTTTGTCTTCATTGTGATCTTCATCACGGCTTCTCCCTCCAGCTTCTTCACCTTCCTGTCCCCTGCGGAAAATGATGCCATTGCGGAGTATGAAAAGCAATACAAGGGTGAGCAGTTACAAATGGTTTATGATGTTTTCGATTACACGGCTGAAGTGCGCACGGCCATATTTCAGCAGGATGCTCAAAGGAGCCTGTTTCTGGTCATCATTGCATTCGGTGCTCTGACAGGGCTGATTTTCCTGAGGAAGAACCGGGAAGTGATTATCGGTGTGCTGGCGCTTGTTGTACTGGCTGATCTCTGGACCGTGAATCAGCGATACCTGAATGATGAAAAGAAGAAGGGGAAGTATGTTCATTATGTGAGTGCTGAGGAAAAGTCTATCCCCTATACACCTGCCATCTCGGATTTGGCCATTCTGGAGCGTGAAGGTTCTCTTGCTCTGAACATGGATGAAACTACGTCGAAGCTCACGGAAGCCATGAAGGTAAGCCCCTTGTACAATGGCGTGAAGGATGAACAGTTGTTGCAGCAGATTGCTGCTTTCGGAGCGCTTAACATGGGTTCGGACTACCGCGTCTTAAACCTTTCAGGACCGATGTCTGATGCCAACACCAGTTATTTCCATAAATCATTGGGAGGCTATCA
>JBEAZL010000199.1:0-4484 GCA_041170085.1 Bacteroidota bacterium | reverse complement strand
ATGAAACCTGGCATGTGTATCACAAGTCCAGGGCGGTTTTAGCGGACCTGCTTTCTCTGGGCCTGCTGAGAAACATGAATGAACTTGCCGGAGAATTGCGGAGGGAAAAGAATCTCGTCTTCGTTTCCGACTTCCAGCATATACTGAGGAGAGTTATTGCCGACAATCCCGCTCCCTTTGTTTACGAGCGAATAGGAGAAAGGTATCATCACATCCTGTTCGATGAGTTCCAGGATACATCTGAATTACAATGGAATAACATCATTCCATTGCTGGAAAACAGCATCTCAACTAACAGATTTAACCTGATTGTTGGCGACGGGAAACAGGCTATATACAGATGGCGCAATGGAAACGCTCAGCAATTCACTCAGCTTCCCGCACTGAATAATAAACACCGGATGCGGCAACCGCTTTTCAATGCAGCATTCGGAGAACAAAATCTCAAATACAACTTCAGAAGCTCTCCCACGATTGTCGAATTCAATAACAAACTATATACACACCTGGCCGGCTTATATCCCTTTGCTTCGGCCACATATCGCGGTCTCGAACAAACAGCATTCAAGGCTCATGAGGGATATATAGAATTGCGGAGCATCCCGGCATCAGAAAAACTTCCGAATGATGAAGTATGGCAGCGGATGATTGTCAGTGTGCACAACAACATCGAACAGGCACTGGAAGACGGGTACCGATATTCGGATATTGCTATTCTCACCAGAAGGGGTAATAAGGATACAGGCCCTGTTGCCCATTATCTGATCAGTCAGAATGTTCCGATCATTACCCGCGAGAGCGCCAGATTGAGCGAATCGAAAACAGCGATGATGGTGATGCACTATCTGCTTGCCATACACAATCCGCTGAATAATGGATACGCTGTTAAGTTACTGGAAGAACTTTCGCAGCTCGCGCCCAAGTATTTCAACACGAATGAGATTCACCTCGTGGCTCAGGAAGGGATTGCCTTTATCAGAAGCAGGATACACGAAATGGCAAAGGCAAAGGACGTGCAGCCCGGAGGTACCACATATGACCAGGTTATTCAATTCATCAGGTGCACCGGCATTGAACACGACGCAGCCCTTGACTTTCTGCTGGACCACCTGCGTGAGCTTTCCGTGACGAAAAATTACTCCCTGACAGAGATCTTAACCTGGTGGGACGAGAAAAAAAACAAACTCTATTTCAGCGGAAGTACTGAACAAAATGCAGTAACCCTGACTACTATTCACAGCAGCAAGGGTCTGGAATATCCGGTCGTCATCATTCCCTTCCTGCCCTCCTCGTCTCCTCCTGCCTCTCCCATATGGGTTCGGCCGGATATAGAAGGGATTGAGCTAGAGGTTGCCCGTGTAAATGACAATGCCTCTAATGCGGAACTTTTCCCTGAAATACGTGAAGAGCATGAGCTATCCGATCTTGATGAACTCAATCTGCTTTACGTTGCCACTACCAGACCAGAAGACAGGCTGTACATACACTGTGTCGACAGAGGCAAAGAAACACTAACCGACAGGATGATTGCGTTTGTGCGGTCCACAGGGTCATTCGCTGAGGAAAATACATACATCCTGGGCAGTCGTGTCCGCGCACAACATCATCACACCACGTCAAATGTGGAACCTGGCGCCATTCCAGCATTTCAACTGTGTCATAAGCTACTGGATGTACAAACAGGCGGACAAACCATTGCCGTATCACGCGCATTAACGTCCTCATCGCGCCATGGGCGCATACTTCACGAGACCCTTTCTGCTTTCGTTTCCATGCCAACTGAAGCTGAACAACTCCGTAAAATAAGCCGCATGTGGCCGGCCCTGTCTGAAGAAGAGATTAAGGTGCTGAATGAACAGGTAAGGCAAGTCATTACGCATCCACAATGTCACTCATGGTTCGCAGATCCGCTTGCGATACGCTCAGAAAGTGAAATCATTAACGAAGAGGGAAAAATCTTCAGGCCCGACCGGGTAGTGGAATTTGAAAATCAGATTGATGTCATTGATTTCAAAACCGGTTCTCCAAGAGAAGAGCACGCAAATCAGGTAAGGCAGTACATGAAACTGGTTTCTGCTATGAGCAGTAAACCTGTAAGGGGATATATTGTTTATATACCTGAAATGCAGATCGAAGTAGTCGCAGACCTGTGAATATTGGTGCATTAAGTTGCAGCCAGACAGAACAATTTACAGCTGATGATTTATATTCGGTGAACCTTTAAACCACAGCCTGTATGCTCAAGCGCAGTTCGCTATTGTATATCGCACTCGTGTTTTCATTTGTCCACACCCTGGCGCAGGATCAGCATCCGCTCATTGCCTCCGGAAAGGTTATAGCCAATCATTATGCCGGCTCCTACCCTGAGACCCGCGCGGCAGCTTGTGCTCCGGCCACTGCTCTTCGCGATCTGGAATGGAATAACATCAGCGCACGCATCGAAACCGGAGGGAGCATGTGGAACGACCGTGCAGTTGGATTGGCTCATTACTACGCCCCCAAAGACGGAAATCTCTCGGTGATGTATGCCGGTGCCCTCTGGATGGGAGGACTTTCACCTGACCAGCAACTGAAACTGGCGGCCATTACATACAGGTTCAACGGCAACGACTTCTGGCCTGGTCCTCTCAGCAACGATGGCACAGCAGAGGTTTCAGAGGTTGAATGTGAAAGATGGGATAAGTTTCATATCTCTTACAGGGCAGATGCCCAAAGACACCGGCAATATTTCGAATGTCTGAATGACCCGGGTTGCGAGATCAATGAACAATTTCCGAATGGCTACAGCATCCCGCCATATTTCTTCGAATATCCTGCAATCGGCAACACCTCCGCCGGACAGGATTTATATCTCGCTCCGTTCTATGATTTTGATGGTGACGGATCCTATAACCCTGAAAATGGCGATTATCCCTGGTATGACTTCCTGAAAGAAATTGATTGTGCCTCAAGACAGAGAGAGGATGCCGTTCCGCTATTTGGTGATCAGACCTACTACTGGATATTCAATGACAAAGGAAACGTCCACACGGAAAGCGGAGGTCAGCCCATCGGAATGGAAGTCCGGGCACAGGCCTTCGCGTTCAATACCAATGATGAGGTCAATAACATGACCTTTTACAACTATGTTCTGATCAACCAGGGTACCCAGACACTAACCGAAACATATTTCGGAACATGGATCGACTGCGATATCGGAGGACATACGGACGATTACGTAGGTTGTGATGTGCAGAGGGGGCTGGGCTATGGCTATAATGGATCTGCATTTGACCCTGCTACCGGCCTTTCACCTGGATATGGCGAATATCCGCCAGCCGTTGGGGTCGACTTCTTTGAAGGTCCGTATCAGGATGCCGACGGGATTGACAATCCTCTCACAACAGATCTGATCGAGGCCATTGACCTCAAGGGCATTCCCTACAAGGGCATTGGCATCGGCTATGGTGATGGAATCATCGATAATGAACGATTCGGAATGCGGAAATTTCTCTATCACATTACCTCATCCGCTGCAAACGGAACACCTGAAATTCCCGTTCACTTCTATAATTACCTCAGAGGTTACTGGAGAACTGGAATACGCATGGGGTACGGAGGAAATGCACTCACGGAAATTTCCGGAGCCAATATGAATATTGCAGCTGACTATATGTTCCCGGGTGATTCAGACCCTCTGCATTGGGGAACACTGGGTGTAGATGTTGAGCCCTGGAGCGAAATCAGCGCTGAAAACTTTTCGGGTGACAGGCGCTTCATGCAAAGTGCCGGACCCTTCACGCTTGAACCGGGCGACTATAATAACATTACCGTTGGAGTCGTATATGCACGCGCCTTCGAAGGTGATCCCTTCGAATCCGTAAACCTTCTTCTCACCGCAGACGACAAGGCCCAGGCACTTTTCGATAACTGCTTTGAGCTTATATCGGGCCCGGATTCACCGGATGTGGAAGTCCTGGAGCTTGACAAAGAAATCATTCTCTTCCTCACCAACGAACAGGCGATAAGTTCCAACTATCAGGAAGCTTATGCCCTCGCTGATCCCACCATTCCTGAGACAGGGCCCGATGGCGGGCAGCTCACCGAAGAAGAACGATCTTATATCTTCCAGGGCTATATGGTATATCAACTTGCAAATGCTGATGTATCCTCTGCCGACTTGAACGATGTCGATAAAGCGCGTCTGATAGCACAATCAGATTTACAAGATGATATATCAACGATCATCAATTATTCACGCGATGAGGAAACCATGGAGATTGTACCCAACCTCATGGTCAGCGGTACAAACAATGGTCTCGAACACTCGATTCGCATTACCACTGATGCCTTTGCTACCGGGGATAACCGTCTTGTCAACCACAAGACTTATTACTTCATGGCCATTGCCTATGCACACAATGAATACGCTCCATATGACATTGCTGAAGGAAGCGGACAAGATGAACCATTCATCGCCTCCCGAAAAAGTGCCTTCGGTGCCA
>JBEAZL010000198.1:0-3260 GCA_041170085.1 Bacteroidota bacterium | reverse complement strand
CAGACGCGGTTCGATCATAGCCATCTGAAACACTTCATTTCTTTTCTTTTCACCACCACTGAAACCTTCGTTTACCGAGCGGTTGGTCAGTTTGCCGTCGAGCTGAACAAGCTTCGATTTCTCGGCAACCATATTCAGAAATTCCTTGGCAGTCAGTTCCGGAAGTCCGCGATGCTTGCGGATTTCCTGAAGTGCTGTCTTTAAAAAATTGATATTGCTTACACCGGGAATTTCCACCGGATACTGAAACGCCAGGAAGAGACCTTCGCGGGCGCGCTCCTCTGCCGCCATGTCGAGCAGGCTGTTGCCCAGGAATTCGACAGAACCACCTGTCACCTCATACTCTTCGCGTCCGGCGAGAACCGAAGCGAGAGTAGATTTTCCTGAGCCATTAGGGCCCATGATGGCGTGTATTTCCCCGGGGCGAATTTCCAGATTCAGTCCGCGGAGAATTTCGTGTTCTTCAATTTTCGCGTGAAGATTTTTTATAGAGAGCATTACTGCAGGTTATTTCGTTGATATATCTACTTTACCCGACACTTCCTTCCAGAGATATGGCGAGAAGCTTTTGCGCTTCCACAGCAAACTCCATGGGCAATTTGTTCAGCACTTCCTTCGCATATCCGTTTACGATGAGCGAGATGGCCTTCTCTTCGTCGATGCCCCGCTGCAGGCAATAGAAGATCTGATCCTCACCGATCTTCGATGTGGTGGCTTCATGTTCCACCCGCGAAGACTGGTTGTTCACCTCGATGTATGGGAACGTATGTGCTCCGCATTGGTCGGTCATCAGCAGAGAGTCGCACTGAGAAAAGTTCCTCGAGTTTCTTGCCGACTTATTGATTTGAACCAGACCACGGTATGAGTTCTGGCTCTTGCCGGCAGAGATACCTTTTGAGATGATGGTACTCTTAGTATTGCGGCCGATGTGAATCATCTTGGTACCGGTATCGGCCTGTTGCATGTGATTGGTAACAGCCACTGAGTAGAACTCACCCACCGAGTTGTCGCCTTTCAAAATGCAGGAAGGATACTTCCAGGTGATGGCACTGCCCGTTTCAACCTGAGTCCAGGAAATCTTAGAGTTGCTGCCATCACAGAGTCCGCGCTTGGTAACGAAGTTGAACACTCCGCCCTTGCCGTCCTTATCACCGGGGTACCAGTTCTGTACTGTGCTATACTTGATCTCCGCGTCCTTCAGGGCCACGAGTTCAACTACGGCCGCGTGGAGCTGGTTTTCATCGCGCTGAGGTGCAGTGCAGCCCTCGAGATAGCTCACATAGCTTTCTTCGTCGGCAACTACCAGGGTCCTTTCAAACTGTCCGGTCCCTGCCTCATTGATGCGGAAATATGTGCTCAGTTCCATGGGGCATTTCACCCCGCGCGGTATGTAGCAGAACGAACCATCGGTAAATACAGCGCTGTTCAACGCTGCGTAGAAGTTATCAGTTCGGGGCACCACAGTTCCGAGGTATTTGCGCACCAGTTCAGGATGTTCCTGAATGGCATCGCTCATACTACAGAATATGATACCCAGCTCGCCGAGTTTTTCCTTGAACGAAGTGGCAACCGAAACACTATCCATCACGAAGTCAACCGCCACGCCCGAGAGACGCTTCTGCTCCTCAACGGAGATACCCAGCTTGTCCATCGTTTTGCGGAGCTCCGGATCCAGCTCATCGAGGCTGTTCAGTTTCGGTTTTTTCTTTGGAGCGGCGTAATATGAAATGGCCTGGAAATCCGGTTTTTGGTAGGACACGTGTGCCCATTCCGGTTCCTTCATGCGTTCCCAGATGTGGAAGGCCTCAAGTCGCCACTCGAGGAGCCACTCCGGTTCATTTTTCTTCGCCGAAATCAGCCTGATGATATCCTCATTCAGGCCAGGAGGAGCTTTATCCGTCTCGATCTCCGTCACAAACCCGAATTCGTACTCCTTTCGGGTAACAGAATCGAGTAGTTCATCTCCTTCGTATGCCATGTTGTCTTGCAGTTAAATGGATCAGATGCTGAAGCTCTCGCCACAGCCACAGGTGCGGCTGGCATTGGGGTTGCGGAAAACAAAGCCCTTCCCGTTGAGGCCGCCGGAGTATTCCAGTTCGGTACCCACCAGGTAGAGGAAGCTCTTGCGGTCCACCACTACTTTGACCCCGTTATCCTCAAATACCTGATCGCCTTCCTTCATTTCTGTATCAAAAACCAGCTGGTACATCAGGCCGGAGCATCCCCCGCCCTGTACACCGACGCGGACGAAAGAATTTACCGGGTGTTGCTCGGTCTGGATGAGCTTCACTACCTGGTCTTTGGCTGAATCACTTACCTTAATCATTTTTCTATTCCTTGGTGTTCGAGAAACCCCGTCTGATGCAGAATGTTCACGTTCCCTTGTTTTTATTTAGAACAGTTCTAAATTCAGTGGGGCCACAAAAATACCACGAAAAGGGTATTCAGTCCAATAGTTGTAAGGGAAGAATTGGCAGGAGATGGGAATCAGAACCTACACGAGGAACGGAACTAACCATTAACCGGTGTGAAGTTGCCCGGATTCAATTACCCGCGCGGAAAGAATCCAGATAATCCGATGAACAGGGATCGGGAATACGAAACAGAACAAAGGCCGTGCTTCAGTATGACATAATTCCAACCACAAACTGACTATAAACAAAAACGCACGGAACATCCATGCGCTATGAACCAGGAACCCTAAATCACATCGCACCGTGTAAGTGAACAACTTCCTGATCCACGATGAATGGCTCACAATACCACTTAACTCATCTTATTGAACATATACCTAGCGATTTTCCACTCTCCACTCACCTTTTGCAAGACAAATAATTCGCGGTTCTCCTCCGGAACCGTCTGACCATTGGCATGAATGAGCGTCGTCCCCTTAGAAGTTGTTCTGGCAAAAGCAACGTCGCCATGGACTTCTATTTCATCTATAAAAAATTCAATATTCAGCTGAATACTTTTGAATACAAACTCGTATGATCCCTTAATCTGCTCCAGCCCCACTGCTGTTGGACCGGCTGAAGGCATAAATGCCCCATCCGTTGTGTACAAAGGCAATACCTTCGAAACATCTGAAGCGTTCAACGCATCACGATACGACAGCAACATTTTCTCAATAGCTGTTTTTTCCATTTGATTTTCCATTTTATCTGATTTTGAATTTTTAGAGTTATCCGGTGTTCCACCGTTGCAAGACAACAATGTCAACACAACCATAAAAGCCACTATTATTTGTCTCATATACATAA
>JBEAZL010000197.1:0-7486 GCA_041170085.1 Bacteroidota bacterium | reverse complement strand
TGCCCTACATGCTTTACAGAGCACACTGGAAATCGTTTGCCTCAACACTTGTATTCATCCTCCTTCTGAACGCACTGCCCGGGATTTTCATTGGTATGCAGCATCAGACTTCTCTTCTTCAATCAAGGTGGAATCTGATCAATCCGGCTCAGGACCGACATCTTTTTGATGTGGAAGAAACCAGTTTCCACAGTCTGACAACAGTTATTCCCATACTGTGCATGGAAGACAGCGGAGACAGAAGCACCGTTCCTTTTGCGCGAAACCTTTGTGATCTTGAGCCTCAGGAGGTGAAATGGATTATACACCTGGCCCGGTTTTTACTCGTGCTGGGTGCCATGTGGTTTCTCCGAACTGTACCATTCAGATCAGCCAATAGTCAGGAGCATGCATGGTGGGAGTTTTCTTACCTCTTGTTGTGTATCCCGCTTATTTTTCCCCATCAACAGCATTACGCATTTCTCATGGGATGGCCAGCTATGTTGTGGCAGTTGAGAACATGGCTTAATAGAGGTTCCGGCTCCCTGTTCACAAAGCTGAACCCTTTGCTTTTCCTGCTCGTATTTATTTGCTTTAATGGCAGCATCCTTCTCGGGTTCTGGCGTGCAGAGCTTGAGCACTTTAAGATTGTGACATTCGGTGCCTTAATACTGATCGTACTGCACATTCGTACTCCCCCGGTTTTAGCGGGCAGAACTTCAGTTGAGTCACCGGTAAAATAAAAGAGGGAGCCAATGGCTCCCTCCTGAAATTTTCAGTTAAAATGTATAATTTGGGATTATTCAACTACCAGTCGAACAGTTTCACCGGAATAAGTCACCAGCATGTAAACGCCAGGATTCAATGAAGTCACATCGAAATAGGCTCTGTTCTTCGCATCTGTGATGAATTTTCCCATGCTATCATAGAGTCTGAAGCTCACCGGCTTACTGAAATATACCATCTCATTGCCGGCCGGATTGGGATAAAGGATCAGATCTGCGTCAGCGTACTCACCAGACTTCTTTCCACCGTTGCCTTTCTTCTTTACGTCGCCGCTCACGTTGTAAACAGACAGTGTAGCGCTGATTTCATTTGCAATGACTACAAGACCAGTGTCCGAAGGGCTGTCTGAAGAAGGGATATAAATGATTCCTTCAGGGCCGAGGTCACCACCGGCTGCAGAACCAAGATCCCTGCTGTTGTTGTATGATTCAAACACCGGGGCGAAAGGATTGGTCACATTGTACGCCACAAATCCACCTGTTCTTTCAAGGGTAACAAATGCATATGTGTTATCAGCGATGTTTGCAACAGTAACACCTTCAGGCTCCGGACCTTTGTTGTCACTGCGATTCTTGAAAGTGTTGTTATTGTTACTTGCATTAAAAAGTCCGCCAAATACCGGATCTGTTGCAGTAATAGTCTCGAAGTCATTACCACTATCAAATACCAGCTCACCAGTTGATCCGTTCCAGATACTGAATGACCTTGCACCGAAACAATGAATTTCATCGAAATCGCCGTCACCATCCGTGTCACCTGAATATGGTGAAACTGCGAGACGACCCAATACCCAATTAAGTTTCAGCCAAGTGGCATTTGGAAATGTCGCCGGATCAAGCACATATGAACTGCTACGAACTGTGTTGTCCTCATTGATGACACCATACTCTCTCTGGTCACCTTCATTAGCGGTTATCAGATAAGTGATACCATCTACTTCATAGCTGGCTATAGCGTCCGGCATGAACATTCCTTTCAGATGATCCCAGGTTGCAAAATGAATTGAGTCATTGCGATCTGATACATCCAGAGAATTTTCAATCAGTGAATGATCTTTGGTTCCCAGAGGGAGGATGTTCGAAACTGAATTTGAATTGAGATCAACAACCGCAACAGCGTTGTTTTCCTGAAGTGTCACCCATGCGGTATTTGAATCTTCAGATACAGTGATGTATTCCGGCTCAAGATCTTGCGAAACGCTTGAATTCAGACCGAAAATTCTGATTCCCTGAGCCCTGAGTTCATCTATCTGATCGTCAAAAGCATGGAAATCAATAGTAATCACATCACTCTGGGTAAGGTCGTCAACACCTGCGGAAATATCTATAACAGAAATGGTACCCTCAGGATCGGTAACATAACCTTGCGAAGGCTCACCTTCGTTGGCCACCAGAACCTTCTGATTGTCCGGAGTAAAAACGAGCATGTCGGGGAGGTATCCTACCTGAACCACACTAAGAACAACACCGTTTTTATTCATGAAAACCACTGAGCCCGGCTCACCTTCAGCACCGTCAACAGTTGCTGCTACAATGGCATTATTACATGCCACGCTGGTGGCTGAAGGACCGTATACGGTCAGATCAATTGAATTGATTGATACAATATTCCTGGGATCAGAAAAGTCAAGAATTTCTACAACAGAAGAAGTAGAATTCATCACATAAAGGCGCTTTTGTGGCTTGTTGTATGCAACAATTTCAGCAGATCCGTCAGAATCTACGAGATACGAAGACACATATTCAATTCCGAGCTCTGAAGATGCCTCGGGAGAATCCAATTCGTTGTCGGAGATAAACACCACAAACTGCTTCTTACTTCCGAGTGTTGCTCCTACAGGATTCTGCAGTTCGAAGGTGAAAAGTTTATCAGCTTCATCGATAGCGTTATCGAGAATCTGAACGGTGATAACCTGAGACTGTGAACTTCCTGCAGGAAACACGACAGTTTCAGATTCAAAAACGAAGTCAGTTCCATTTACCGCAGTGGCGAAACCGCCGGCAACAAGATTAACTGATACATCCGTTGCAGGTGCGCTGGATATCTTGATCAGGAAAGAAACCTGACCTGAGTTTTCTTCAGCGACAGCAAAGTCCTTATCGAACTGAATGCTCTGGGCATTCATTGCAGACACCGCTAAAAACAAGGCAGATGTAATAATTCCGTGTAAAATGTTTCTCATTTCAAAAGGCATTTAAGGTTAGTGCTGCAAAGAGCGCCCAACAGTGATACCTGAGCATGAAAAACAGGTTCCTATAACATCATGAAAGAGTTACTGAAGTCAACAGAATGTAAACCCCATGTAAAAAACAAAATACTCTTCAGCTGCAGAAATCTACAAATCAGCACATTTCATCACTGCGCTGCCCGAACATTCGTGATGCCATGAAACACTGATAAGGCGAGCTGCGCCTTACAGAATATTAATTCCCATCCAGCACCGAACGTGAGATTACGATCTTCTGGACTTCCGAAGTACCCTCGTATATCTGGGTAATCTTCGCATCGCGCATCAGACGTTCAACGTGATATTCCTTTACATAGCCATATCCCCCATGAATCTGCACGGCTTCTACCGTGTGTTTCATCGCGGTTGCTGAGGCATACAGCTTAGCCATTGCGCTTGCCTTATCGTAATTCAGATTTTGGTCTTTTAGCCACGCAGCCTTCAGACATAACATACGTGATGCCTCGATCTCGGTCGCCATATCGGCGAGTTTGAATGCAATGGCCTGATGCTTTGAAATTTCCTTTCCAAATGCCTTTCTCTCCTTGCTGTATGCCAGAGCCAGTTCATAGGCTCCGCTGGCTATACCCAATGCCTGAGCAGCGATTCCAATTCTGCCACCACTTAGAGTCTTCATGGCGAACTTGAATCCGAAACCGTCTTCTCCTATGCGATTAGCCTTAGGTACACGCACATCCTGAAACATCAGGGTGTGGGTATCGCTCGCCCTGATTCCGAGTTTATTTTCTTTTGCACCGACAACAAATCCTTCCATGCCCTTTTCTACTATCAGGCAGTTGATACCGCGGTGACCTGCCTCAACATTGGTCTGAGCCATCACGAGATAAACTGATGCAGTACCACCGTTGGTAATCCAGTTCTTGGTTCCGTTCAGGAGATAGTAGTCGCCCATGTCAACTGCTGTTGTGCGCTGAGATGTGGCGTCGGATCCGGCCTCTGGTTCAGATAAGCAAAAGGCTCCGATAATTTCACCTTTGGCCAGTGGCACGAGATATTTCTGCTTCTGCTCTTCACTTCCAAAGGCCTCAAGTCCCCAACAAACCAGAGAGTTGTTGACCGACATAACCACGGATGTTGAGGCATCCACCTTTGAAATTTCCTCCATAGCAAGGACATAGCTGATGGTGTCCATTCCGCTTCCTCCGTACTTCGGATCTACCATCATGCCCAGAAAACCGAGTTCTCCCAGTTGCCTGATTTCATCTTTCGGAAATTTCTGGAGCTCATCCCTTTCGATTACACCTGGTTTGAGCACATTCTGAGCAAAATCACGTGCAGCTGCCTGGACGGCCTTTTGCTCTTCGGTCAATTCAAGAAACATAGGTATCGGATTTCGATTTTTAAACAGAGGCGCAAAGAAAAGGTTTGCGGACCAAATCACCGAACCTCAGGCCACAAAAAAAAGGAGGGCAGCCCCTCCTTATCTAACAGCCATATCGAAAATCACTGCGAATTATCGGGAAGTTTACCCTCTCTTATTGCCTTTACCCGATCGGGGGGCCTTTCCTGCATTTGACTTCTTCGACTTTCCGCCTCCTCGACTATCCGCCTTTCCCCGCGCTGGTTCACGTGCTGGTTCGGCTGATCCGCTTCCCTTCTTATCTGCCCCCTTGTCAATATTTCTGTTATCTGTCTTACCCTTGTCAGCAGCACGGGTACCAGCGATCTTACGGTCGGCCCTTGCCCTCTTCTGACGGTTATCGTGATAAATCCTGTGGGCATGCACTACATGGACCTGGTGCACCCGCACATGTAAATGCACATAGGATCTGCACGCCGGACGCCATACTGTCCAGGCAAGAGGCCTCCATGGTCTCCACCACTGAGGTGGATGCATCCAGCGCCAGGGTGAAGCCCATACCACATAACCGGGACGGTATATCCATCGAACCGATGGCCAAATCCAGACATTCACTATCACTGGCACCATGAATGATGATCCTTTACCAGTGACTTTCATTTCGCTGGTGGGTTCGATGATATAGTTCGAGCCGTAATACTCCTCATCCCCAATCACCTGAACATGAGCTTCTTCAGGACCTGTCTTCTCGATTGCCACGCAGGCTATATCTCTGATATCGTCTTCAGCAAGCTGCACTGACAGCATTAAAGCGTGAGCATCATGGCTAACCTTTTCAGTCACCATGATGTAGTCCACCTGGTCATCGCCATCCAGATTGAGGTTGTTGACGTGATTATCCCCGGAATTCAATGACTTCTCGAAAGCTTCCACGGATTCCGATTTCCGGAACATTTCCAACACTCCATAAAGGCTGAGTTGATCACCGGGCAGACCCAGCGAATCGTTCTGAGCCAAAAGCTGACCCGAAGACAAGGCCAGAACCAGAAAGCAAATGACAGATGTTTTCATGTGTGGTGTGATTTGGTACTTGGACTGTCTTTCTTTTGCATGGTTTAATGAACGACGCCAATTCTTTATGAATCAGGACTCTGCTATTTCTGTAATCGGTGTAATGAGCGGTACTTCGCTCGATGGTATCGACATAGCGCATTGCCTGTTCAGACGCCTCAGGGATCTATGGACCTATGAGATAACGCATTGCCACACTGCGGAGTATTCCCCCTCCTTTCGCGGGAAACTCAGGGATGCCATCGCAGGTAGTGCGAGCGAATATGTTCTTCTGGATGTTTCATTGGGACGGATGATCGGTCAGGAAGTACGAAAATTCTGTGAGGAGCATGGTTTGAGTCCGGAGTTGATCGCCAGCCATGGACATACGATTTTTCATGATCCTGCCAACGGAGTAACGACCCAGATAGGTTCCGGGGCAGATATAGCGGTAGAGTCCGGATACCCTTGTGTGGCAGATTTCAGAAGAGTGGATGTTGCCCTCGGTGGGCAGGGGGCCCCTTTGGTTCCCTTCGGAGAAAAGGAACTGTTCACTGAATATTCAACTTTTCTCAATATCGGTGGTATTGCCAACATCAGTCACCATGGCCATGGTGGATTGCTCGCATGGGATATATGTCCCGCCAACATGTTGCTCAACGACCTGGCAGCTCTGGCCGGAAAATCATTTGACGACGGTGGTAAAATGGCCTCAGAGGGAAAAGTTGACGACAGACTAATTCATGATCTGGAAGCCAAAACATATTATGAAAAGCTAGCCCCAAAAAGCCTTGGACGCGAATGGTATGAGCAGGAAATAAGGCCGTTGTTCATGGATAACGGTCTATCAGTAAGCGACAATCTGGTGACAGCATGCGAACACATGGCCATCCGGATTGGACATGACATCGGAGGTGACGGCAAAACTGTGCTGGTCACCGGTGGAGGTGCGCTGAATAACCACCTGATGTCCAGGATCAAGGCCCATACCCTTGCTCGTATTGAAGTGCCTGACACAAATACGGTCGCATACAAGGAAGCCCTGATTTTTGCGTTTCTGGGTTTAAAAAGGTTTTTGAATGAAATCAATACCCTGAGCACGGTAACAGGTGCATCTCGCGATTCATGCGGTGGTTGTATATACCGGCCATGACGTCGACCGAAACCATCTGAGATTTATCTTGCCCGCCCTTACATAACCCCACTCTGATGCTCGAACTATTAAAGAAATACGAGTCTAAAAGACCTGAAGTTGTTTTCGAATGGAAAGACCCCTATACCGAAGCTGAAGGGTGGGTGGTGATTAATTCATTACGCGGAGGAGCTGCCGGAGGAGGTACCCGCATGCGGGTCGGATTGGATAAACGAGAGGTGGAATCACTGGCCAAGACCATGGAAATCAAGTTCACCGTAAGTGGACCGCAGATAGGTGGTGCGAAAAGCGGGATCAACTTTGACCCTAGAGACCCAAGGAAGCAGGAGGTACTGGAAAGATGGTTCGCTGCAGTGACACCCCTGCTCAAGCATTATTATGGAACCGGGGGCGACCTGAACGTAGACGAAATACATGAAGTCATTCCGTATACAGAAGATTGTGGAATTTGGCATCCTCAGGAAGGTGTATTCAATGGCCATTTTCAGCCCAGAGAAGCACAAAAGGTAAAGCGAATAGGAAACCTTCGTCTGGGAGTTATCAAAGTCCTTGAAGACGAGGCCTACAGCCCTTCTGTTGAGATGAAATACAAAGTAGCCGACATGATTACGGGTTACGGAGTAGCGGAGTCTGTTCGACATTACTACAACCTTTGGGGAGGCAGCATCAAAGGAAAAAAGGTTATTGTACAGGGATGGGGCAATGTCGGAGCAGCAGCAGCCTATTACGCTGCGCGTGAAGGAGCGGTTGTTGTCGGCATCATCGACAGGAATGGAGGTCTTATCAAAGATGAAGGTTTCTCATTTGATGAGATCAGAACGCTGTTTTTGAATCGCAAGGGCAACACACTTGTTGCAGAACATATGTTGAGTTTTGCGGAAGTGAACGACAGGATCTGGGATGTACCTGCTCAGATTTTCTTACCCTGCGCTGCATCAAGGCTGATTACCGATGATCAGCTATCCCGACT
>JBEAZL010000196.1:0-3094 GCA_041170085.1 Bacteroidota bacterium | reverse complement strand
CTTCATGTATTCGGCAATCTGTGCTTCTGCCCGCGCATTTTCACTGGCAAGTTCATCGAGTTGCAGTTCTCCGGTTCCAAATACGTGGTAGTGCGCCAGGTAAATGAAAGACCAGACAATGGTCAGGTAAAAACCATATTTCCACCATGGTGGAAGACTGTTATCCAGTTCACGGATACCATCGTATTCGTGATCTGTCATAATAGTGGCCTCCGATTCAACAGCAACGGACTTATTAAAACGGTCCCAGAATGGCTTGCTCTTGCGCTCTACATAAGGCTCAGCCTCCTTGGCCTTAACCAGGAAGGAACGGATGAGATAGCTGTAATACATGGCCACAAAAATTTCCAGGGCAATGATGACAGCCAGAATGTTATAAGCCTTATGTCCGAAACCATGGTGAAGGAAAGGAACCAGTTCTCCGCCATCCGCTGCATCACCAGATGCCTGAACAGCGGCGAAGAGATCCGACGGACTCATCATGGCAATACCTGAAATGAGGAGCACAATCAGGGTCTTGTTCTTCTTCACGAAATTCTGAACTACTGCCGAAAACAACTTGGAGAGCTGCATGATGAAGACGAGCAGTATGAAGGCTATGACAAGCATCGCATAGAACATTGGTTCCTGATAGGGCGATGGCTCTGCCGGCTTGGGTTCAGGCGCCGGAGCACCCTGAAGGGCATGCGCGGCAATAGTGGGGATAATCATCAGACCTGCGAGAATTGCAGCAGGAATGATCTTATAGTATTTGGTGTTAAACATAATTCAGTAGGTTTATTCGAAAGGAAGATTCTTGTATTCGCTCACCGAATCCTTCTTCATTCTGAAGGCGTAAATCACAGCAACCGTGAACACAGAAACGAAAATGATCTGCGCAGTCAACGGATAAATGCTCACTCCGGTGATCGTCTCGAGATAATTGATGAATTTCATTTTTGTGCTGAAGAATTAGCGTTTACGCGGATGTCTGTTCCAAGTCTCTGCAGATAGGCAATCAGAGCAATTACTTCACTGTCTTCGTTGAGCATCGACTCTCCGTCGTCACCGCGATAGAGCTTGCCTTCATCGTCGATAGGCTTCAGGGTATTGTATATCTCCCTGCGCTGTTTAAGCATGTCTTCTACAGCAGACGTTGCATATGCTTCTTCATAGGGCACTCCCATCGTAATCATCGCCCTGATCTTATCAGCTGTGAGGGTAGTGTCAAGAGGTGTGGTCAACAGCCAGGTGTAATTAGGCATGATTGATTTCTGCTCAATGTCACGCGGAGCGGCCATGTGATTGAAGTGCCATGCGTTGTCATATTTCATACCCTGACGGGCGAGATCTGGTCCTGTTCGTTTAGATCCCCACTGGAATGGGTGGTCGTACACGAACTCTCCGGCCTTCGAATAATCTCCGTATCTCGCAACCTCTGAACGGAAAGGTCTGATCATCTGTGAGTGACACACATAACATCCTTCGCGGATATAGATATCGCGTCCTTCGAGTTCAAGAGCCGTATAAGGTTTAACCTCAGGAATAGTAGGTACATTGGACTTGATCAGGAATGTGGGTACCAATTCAAGTACACCACCAATGGCAACCATGACCAGAGCAAGAACAAGCATCTGAACCGGACGACGTTCCAAAGCTCTGTGCCAGTGTTCCTTTCCTTCAATGCGAACGTTCTTGAGCAGGGCAGGAGCCTCAGCGTCTTCGTTGGCCATGAAGCTGCCTTGCTTGATGGTCTTGATCATATTCGCTACCATGAAGAACACTCCGACCAGGAAGATGGTACCACCGAGTGAACGAAGCAGGAAGAACGGACGCATACCATCGAGCATGTTCACGAAGGTGTAACGCAGTGTACCCTCAGGCGTGAATTCATTCATCATCTCATAATGTCTCCAGCCTGCCCAGTACATTGGGATGGCATACAAGAGAATACCCAATGTTCCGAGCCAGAAATGCCAGTTAGCCCATTTGCGCGAATACAACTTAGTATTCCACATTTTCGGGATGATCCAGTAAAGCACTCCGAACGTCAGGAATCCGTTCCACCCAAGCGCTCCTACGTGTACGTGTGCAATGGTCCAGTCGGTAAAGTGAGAAATGGCATTTACATTTTTCAATGAAAGCATCGGGCCCTCGAAAGTGGCCATACCGTATGCGGTTACGGCAACAACCATAAACTTGAGTACTACATCTTCACGCACTCTGTCCCACGCTCCGCGAAGGGTAAGAAGTCCGTTAATCATACCACCCCACGACGGCGCAATCAGCATCACCGAGAATACAGTTCCGAGCGACTGAGCCCAGTCGGGAAGTGCTGTGTAAAGAAGGTGGTGAGGTCCGGCCCAGATATAGAGGAATATAAGTGCCCAGAAGTGAATGATCGAAAGTTTGTATGAGTATACTGGTCGGTTCGCAGCTTTGGGAACGAAGTAATACATGATGCCGAGGTATGGCGTAGTCAGGAAGAATGCTACGGCATTGTGTCCGTACCACCACTGCACCAGCGCGTCCTGTACACCTGCATACCATGAGTAACTCTTCAGCAGACTCACAGGCATCTCAAAACTGTTCACAATGTGCAGCATCGCTACTGTTACCCAGGTGGCTATGTAGAACCAGATAGCAACATATAAGTGGCGTTCTCTGCGAGTCAGAATAGTACCGAACATATTGATACCAAATACTACCCAGATGAGTGTGATCAGGATGTCAATGGGCCACTCCAGCTCGGCATATTCCTTACCTGTGGTATATCCAAAGGCGAGAGTCAGCGCCGCGAGAACGATGATAAGCTGCCAACCCCAGAAGTGAATGTTGCTGAGTTTATCACTCCACATTCGAGCCTTACAGAGGCGCTGAAGTGAGTAATATACCCCCATGAATATTCCGTTACCCACGAATGCGAAAATCACCGCATTGGTGTGTATCGGTCGCATGCGTCCGAAGGAGGTAATCGAAAGATCAAAGTTGAGTGATGGGTATACCAACTGAAAAGCTGCTATCACGCCCACCAACATTCCTACAATTCCCCAGAGCGCAGTCGCATAAGCGAACTGCTTGACAATCTTGTTGTCGTACTGGAATTTTTCAATTT
>JBEAZL010000195.1:0-3756 GCA_041170085.1 Bacteroidota bacterium | reverse complement strand
AAAGAAATTCATGCGGTGCCGGCCGTAAGTGCGGGCGCTGTTGAACTTAACTCTGTAGTCATCACTTCGCGCTCAGGAAACAAAAGGGTAAAGTCGAGGAGCAATGCTCCGTCTCGGGGTTCGCGGTTGGGCTTGGATATGCCGGCAAACGAAGAGGAAGTTGCACAAATCGGACTACTTACAGCCGGGGAGATCAATGATTTCGGCAAGTGGAATATGTGGGACGATGTGGCTAAAGGAGATCTCGATATCTACAGAGCGAGATGGCAGATGTATCCTGCAAAACGCTATTGCGCAATCGTTCAGAATGATATGGGCGCTCCGGTACCTGATGCCAATGTGGAGATGCTGGATGAAGCCGGCAGAGCCATATGGACGGCCCGCACCGACAATACTGGAAAGGCTGAGCTGTGGAGCAATTTCTTCATGGGTGAGGAGCAGGATAAACCTGCATCGCTGGTGGTTACGATGGGAAATCTTATGGCAAAGAAGAATGATGTCGTGTCTATCGAAAAGGGCGTTAATGCCATCACGATTGGAGCTGCATGTGGTATTTCTGATCAGGTGGATATCATGTTCGCAGTGGATGCCACCGCAAGCATGGGCGATGAGATTGAATACCTGAAGATGGAGCTCACAGACATTATCAATCAAGTTTCTTCCAGCCGGCCTGAACTGAGCATCCGCACAGGTAGCTTGTTTTACAAATGTCCGGGCAACTCTTATGTAACAAAACCACAGTCATTCACATCAGATATTGCCACCACCGTAAACTTCATCAGCCAGCAATCAGCGAGTGAAGGCGGAGATGAAGTAGTTGAACAGGCCATGCTGGAAGCCGTGAATCAATTCGAATGGTCTTCAGAGGCAAGAGCCCGTCTGCTGTTCATGGTTCTCGATGAGCCGCCAGGACTTAATTCAAACGTCATTCCCGATTTGCAATTAGCCATAAAGGAAGCGGCTAAAAAGGGTATCAGGATTATTCCGCTGGTGTCGAGCGGAGTGACTTACGAAATCGATAAAAGCCTCGAATATCTGATGCGCTGCGTTGCCCTGGGGACAAATGGCTCGTACACCTTTTTGACTAATCACAGTGGTATCGGCAACCCGCATACCGCGCCCAGCACCGACAGTTATGACGTTGAAAAGCTGAATGGCATGCTCATCCGTCTGATTGACCAGTACACATACTTCCCGGATTGCCCGGCACCTGAAATAGCTCAGACAGCCACCCCGGTTGAATCCGATACTACTCTGGCGGAAGCTGGTGAAGGAAAAAGGAAGTGGCAAATGGAACTTTTTCCTAACCCGGCAAGATTTGAAATCAACATCAGGTCAGAAAAGTCCATGGATGAAATCCATATTCTTGATATGTCAGGGAAATTGATTTATCGGTTTGCCCTTGCGGAAGAGCTCTTCAATCTGCAACTGGAATCGCTTACCAATGGAAATTATATCGCCAGGTGCAGGACAGGGGAGGAGTGGACAAGCCTGAAGTTCGTGGTTTCGAAGTAAAGACCTCTAGCCTCCAAAAGGACGTGAGCGCTTGAATTTGCGGCGATCTGAGCCAAGGCGCTTGGTTTTCTTCTGGTAAAACTTCGCCTTGTTCATGATGAGGTAATCCACCTTGAAGGTCACGTAGAAATATCCATCATTGTCTTTCTTATCTCCGCGCTGCTGACCTGGAGCTGTTACAACATCGGAAAGACCACCATTGGCGACGCCGAGGGATGGATTGCTGAGATAGGCTGCAATGTCTCCCATTCCCTGATCATTGTAGAGGGCAATGTCGTACGGATTGTAGTACTCTGTACTCACATCGTCGATATAGTCAGTAAATGTGTAACGGTGCATGGCTTCGATGCCAAACATCCACTGACGATCCATCCTGAACATGAGGTTCAGACCGACAGGAATGTTGATCTGCCAGAGCTTGTATTCTTCAGGTCCATTGGGTAGCCCCTGGCCCTCGGTTCTCAGCGGGTGCAACCTGACCCATTCACCGTTCAGGTTACCCTTAGGGTTGAAATTGAAAACTCCGATTCCTCCAAAAACAGACAGATATGAGGCACGGATTCGCCATGGACCACTGGTGGCATCAACGCGGTTAAGTTTATGCTGGTGACCTTTTTTATCGCTCAGCCTTACCTGAAATTCTGCCATCAGATCAACTTCGTAAATCGCAGATTTGAAATTCAGATTGCGATTCATTCTGAAGGGTTCCTTAGTCAGCTTATCATCTCCGGTTACCTTGCCGGCAGCAAAGTTCAGTCGGCCATAAATGTACTTGTGAAACACATAGCGGTATCCGATGTATCCGGCCAGATGAAACTGAGACCACTCAAGGTCACGCAGGTCGTTGGTGCCAATGGCATCCTTACCTCCAAGATCACCCAGAAAATTCGTTGTACCTATTCCCGCTTCAATGTGATGACGAAAGCGCTTCCAGTTATCCTCCGGAAAAAAGTCATAGTACTGTGCCCTCGACAGAATCGAAGCACAGCACAGTATAGCTATGGCGAGAATTCGGTTCACAAACACACCCCAAAGGTAGTGAGATGAATACGAAGATACTTATTTCTCCTGATTTCGTAATTGTGTGCTGAAATGGAAAAGTGCAATTCCGGCGCAGACTGAGACATTCAGGGAATGTTTTGTTCCAAATTGATTAATTTCCAGCACTTTATCTGAGTGTAGCAAAGCAGCTTCGGTCACTCCGCTCACTTCATTGCCCAGAACAAGTGCAACCTTTTGTCCTGGTTCAGGATGGAATGCAGCCATGTCGCAGCTGGCTGTAGTTTGCTCCAGAGCAGCAATGTACCAACTTTCCTTGCGCAGCTTTTCGAGACAATCCGGGGTACTCTCATAGTAGACCCAATTCACCGTTTCAGTTGCTCCAAGCGCAGTTTTGAGAATTTCACGGTGAGGAGGCTGGGCAGTAATTCCACAGAGACAAATGCCTTCAATGGCAAAGCTGTCTGCAGTTCTGAATATACTACCCACATTACTCGCACTTCGGATATTGTCCAGAATCAGCATGACAGGAATACGCGCAGAATTTCTGAAATCCTCGGGCGACAGGCGGCCGAGCTCATCCATTTGTAGTTTGCGGATCACGGTGCAAAGAAAAGGGAGCTGCAGGCAGCTCCCTTCAAAATATCAGTTTGGAATTATTATTCGAATTCTATCGTGAACGGCATCCTGGCCTGAATACCTTTCATATTCTTGATTTCAAGAAGTTTGTCGACAGGAATACCTTCTTCCGCCAAAGCCTTTGAAATGGAAGACTTGCTGCCGGTCAGGTCATTGATAATTTCCTGGAAAGGATCAATCATAGCAGGTAGCTCTTTCACCGTGTAGTCATTGATTCCTGCTGCAGAGGCGGCATGGGCAATGGCATCCTGCAGGTCACCGAGTTCATCGACAAGTCCAAGTCCGATGGCATCTTCACCGCTCCATACCCTGCCCTGACCAATGGAATCAACCCAATTGACTTCAAGCTTACGGCCTTCAGCCACTTTGCCGATGAAAGACTCATAGATATCGTTTACCATGGTCTGCATTACTTCCAGTTCTTTTCCGTCGAGTGGCTTAACACCGCTGAGCATATCGGCGTGCGGATTGGTCTCGTATCGGTCGAAGGTGATGCCGATCTTATTGTCGAGGAACTTCTGGAAATTCGGCAATACCCCGAATACACCGATACTTCCGGTAATGGTATTCGGATTGGCGTAAATCTTATCTGCAGCACATGCT
>JBEAZL010000194.1:0-5564 GCA_041170085.1 Bacteroidota bacterium | reverse complement strand
GATTCAAAGTATTCGGCCAGTACCCTTGTCTGGCGATATACCCCAAGAGATCGGCCAAGACCGATGAGAACCATGATATTAGCCAGAAGGGCCGGGAGCGAGGTCCCGAGGACACACAAGGCGCTGCCGGCAGTGGCATATACCAGGGAGGGTACAAAAGTGGGCGTTGGGAAGAACTCGTATCTGTTAAAGATGTAGTTGGCCAGCAACGCCCCGCCAAGGATGAGCGCAAAGGCTGCGCCTACAAAGAACCATCCCTGCAGATTGAACATGGCCAGCATATCGTTGGCCGGGAAGTAGGTCTGTTGCGATTTCATAAGCCCAGATAGCTCCGCCGGAACCAGAATGGCCGCTATTACCGGCGGAATGGCCAGGTACAGCACGGGTTGGTTAGACGAAAACTGTCGAAGAATCATGATTTACGGCCCATTGTGCAAAAATGCCCTGTCGGGAGTGGGCTGAAGCGGCGGCTTTGTTATTTTTGCCTCACAATTTTTCAACCGCCATGAATCTTCAGGACATTCTCTACCCGATCGCCGATGGTCTCTTGTGGTTATTCAACAATATCCTTGAGCCGTCAACCCACTGGTTTAACTGGGTTTGTATTGCGCTGGGCTTTGGCGGAATGTTTCTGTGGCTGAAAATGCAGCGCGATTATAATCGCAAGGCTCAGAAGGACGGAGGTCTCGCTTAATCCACCCTTTCCGGTCGAACTTTTTCCATTTGATGGCTGCGCAGGCCATTGGTTTTCCGTTTTCCGGCTATCTCGCCGGGATTGGCTCGCCTGATCTGAAACTTACATCTTCACGGATATCTTCCTGAGGTCGAAACCGATGTCTTTGCGGTAAGACTTTCCTTTATAATCAATGGTTTCAGCGTTTGCATAGGATTTTCTGAGCGCGTCATCCATGTCGTTGCCAAATGAAGTAATGGCGAGAACACGCCCTCCATTGGTAATGATTTTGTCGCCCTTTACCGCTGTTCCGGCATGAAAGATCAGGCTGCTCTCTGTTTCAGACAATCCGGTGATCTCCTTTCCTTTTTCGTACTTCTCAGGATAGCCTTTGGAAACGAGCATAACGGTCGCCGCTGTGCGTTCGTCAATCTCAAGGTCGCATTCAGACAGTGTTTTGGTGGCAATTCCTTCGAATATGGCCAGGAGGTCTGATTTGATCCTCGGAATGACTACCTCTGTCTCAGGGTCGCCCATGCGACAATTGAACTCGATCACATAAGGTTCGCTACCCACTTTCATCAGTCCGAAGAACAGGAAGCCCGTATAGTCCATACCCTCACTCCGGATTCCTTTCATGGTTGGTATGATGATCTGGTTCTCCAGTTTCTCCATGAAGTCCATGGTGGCAAATGGAACTGGTGAGATGGCACCCATGCCACCGGTATTCAGGCCTGTATCACCTTCTCCGATGCGCTTGTAGTCTTTGGCTTCCGGCAGAATTTTCCATGCATGTCCGTCTGTTACAATAAAGGCAGACATCTCGACACCCTTCAGAAACTCTTCAATAACCACGACTTTGCCAGCGTCACCGACAGTCTTTCCTGTAAGCAGTGACTTCAGCTCAGCTTTTGCCTGTGCGAGATTATCTACAATGAGGACACCCTTTCCTGCAGCAAGGCCGTCGGCCTTCAGCACATAGGGCGCCTTGAGTGTTTCGAGAAAGGCATATCCGGCTTCGATATTGGAAGCGTTGAACGTCTCGTATTTTGCAGTGGGTATGCTGTACTTCTGCATGAACTTCTTCGCGAAGTCCTTACTTCCTTCCAGCTGTGCGGCGTGTTTATCAGGTCCGATGATCGCAACCTCTTTCAGGGCCTTGTCCTTGTGGAAATAATCCACGATTCCTGCCACCAGTGGTGCTTCCGGGCCAACAATTACCATTTGGATGTTTTTGGCCAGAACGAATTTCCTTACCGCCGGAAAATCCAGAGGATCAAGATCCACATTGGTGCCCAATTGTTCGGTTCCCGCATTTCCCGGAGCAATGAAAAGCCCAGTGAGCAGCGAACTTCTGGAAATTTTCCAGCAGAGCGCATGCTCTCTTCCCCCCGAACCCAGCACAAGCACATTCATTTTGTTCAGCGTGTAGTTTGTCGTGCAAAGTAAGTTTTTCGGCGAGCAGTTTGAAAGCAGAGTTTTACACAAATGCACACGACTTGCTCCGATTTTCTCTGCTCCCTTATTGTTACGCCTGATTAACTTTCGCCGCATGAAGCTCTCTGCTGCCATAATAACCTTCAATGAGGAACACAACATCGGGCGTTGTATTGAATCGCTGAAGGGTGTGGCTGATGAGATTGTGGTGGTTGATAGTTTCTCTACCGACCGCACTCAGGAAATTTGTGAAAAGGCCGGGGCAAGATTTATCCGCAATCCATTCGAAGGACACATTCAGCAGAAGAACTTTGCTTTGAATCAATGCACAGGCGACTGGATACTTTCTCTGGATGCTGATGAAGCATTGGATGATCCTTTGCGAGAATCTATTCGCATGGCTATCGCAGATGAAACTGCAGAGGGCTTTCGGATGAACCGTCTCACCTATTACTGCGGTCATTGGGTGAAACATTGTGGCTGGTATCCCGACACCAAGCTCAGGCTTGTCAGAAAGGGCAGAGCTGAGTGGCGCGGAGTGAATCCGCACGACAGACTGGATCTGATCAGCGGCGCCGATTCTGGATTTCTGATTGGCGATATTCTGCACTATTCGTATTACACCAGAGAAGATCATCTCAGGCAGATAGAATATTTTTCAGGAATAGCATCGAAAGAGCTTTTTCAGCGGGGCAAGAAAATTTCTCTAGTGATGATGGTGGTGAAAGTAATCGCACAGTTTCTGAAGAGCTATGTCTTCAAGCTCGGATTCCTCGACGGAATGACTGGCTGGAATATTTCCCGCTTATCTGCATTTGCCACGTGGAGGAAGTACACCATGCTCCGGAATTTATATCAGAACACATGAAGGCTCAGACAATCATCATCAGCAGAACAGACAGCATAGGTGATGTGGTGTTAACCCTTCCCATGTGCGGACTGATCAAAAGACAATCGCCCGAAACGAAAATCATATTTCTCGGACGCTCATATACTGAGCCCATAGTCATGGCTTCTTCAATGGTCGACGCATTCATCAACTGGGATGAAATGAAGGACAAGAGCCCGTCGCAGCAGGTAGATATTTTGAAGCAAGCCGGAGCTGATGCCATCATACATGTTTTCCCGCGCAGGGAAATCATCTGGATAGCAAAGAAGGCAGCGATTCCTGTCCGCATAGCGACCGGAGGAAGATGGTACACACTCACAAAGTGCAACAAGCTCGTTTTCTTCTCGCGAAAGAGAAGCCATCTGCATGAAGCGCAGCTGAACATGAAGCTGCTGGAACCGCTGGGCATTCATGAAATTCCCGCGCTGGATGTAATCCCGGAACTGTATGGATTCACAAAGGTTTCACAGTTGGATGCCGGGTTCTTATCTCTCATTGATACTGAAAGGAAAACGGTGGTCCTTCATCCGAAGTCAAGGGGAAGTGCTGTAGAGTGGGGACCTGAAAATTTTCGCGACCTGGTTAACAGGTTGTCGCCGGCAGAGTATCAGGTCTTTGTAACCGGAACCAGTGAAGAGCAGAAGTGGGTGAAAGAGAGAATCACATGGCCTGATGGTGTAATTGATTTATCCGGACAGATGAGTCTCGATCAGTTGATATCATTCATTTCCCGGGCAGATATACTCATAGCAGCCAGTACAGGACCTCTCCACATTGCTTCCGCTTTGGGCAAGAAGGCTATCGGTTTATTCTCGCCCAAACGCCCGATTCATCCCGGAAGGTGGGCACCTCTTGGAAGGAACGCAATCGTAATCTGCGCATCTCAGCATCCTGCAGAAGGTCAATATCTCGACATCAGTCCTGATGTTGTGTTAAAGAAGATTCAGGAGAACTGAGTTATTTCACTTTGTCCTCTGACGCTGGCTTGATGAAGAGAAGCATGCAAGAGAAGAAAGTGAAGAACGTCACACCGGCCTGTGTTTCCAGGCTGTCTTCGGTCATGAAGCTCAGAATACTGACAGTGGCAAATGCCACATAGAGGAAATCAGATCTGAATCTCCTTCGCGTGAGTGGATAGATCAAAGTCATGATGAGATATAACCCACCGGGTATTCCGAGCGCGACGGAATAGGTGAGGTATTGGTTGTGCGACCTCAACCTGAATGCCTTGTCAAGCTGGGATTGTGAGGCCTCGTATTGTTGCTGAAACTTGTCATTGACATCTCCGGTGCCAACACCGTTAATCGGATTTTCGGCGATGATCGCGAGTGCGCACTTCCAGAACTCCAGTCGCTGTGTAACGCTGTTTCCGCTGGGATCGCCGCCATTCCGGTAGTTATCTATTTCGAAAAATATTTTATCCAGACGATTGGCCAGACCTTTCTTTGTTCCGCTGAGATAACTGGTCTTTCCTGATTCAATCATCTTTATATCATGTGGTGTAAGCGACCATACACCTACCGAATCCTTGTCCAGTCCCCTGGATGTGAGATAGCGAATCAGGGTTCCTTTGAGTGGTTGTTTTCTCGCATCGAGACTATCAGGATGAATCGCGCTTCGCTGCTTCCAGGTGCGCGTAAGCTCGCCCCATGCAATGTAAGTCCACACGTAATATCCATTCTCTAAAAGCTCATTGGTGTCTGAATGAAAGTACTTCTCTCCTCCCAAAGTATACTCCCGCAAATTGCTGTGCATCACCTTTGGGGTGAAGTAGTTGTGTGCTGCGTTGATGATGTAGAGCGCGAGTGAACCGCTGATTATGGCCATCGTCAGGAGAATTCCATACCTGAAGAAGGCGTTCTTGTGGGCGAGAATCTGGCGCACGAGCATCACAAACAAGACTCCAAGAAGTACTGAGAATCCCGTCATGGATTCAATGATCCAGAGGAAGAACAGATAGAAGAACATCACCGGAATGCTCCAGGCGAGGTGCTTCCGGTTCTTTCCTGCCATCCACACGAGGGTGCAGATACCCATGACGAGAAGCAGACTGAAACGGACGTGTGAAATGAAATGGGAAATTTCGCGAACGTTGGTGTATGGTTTACCCCAGAGGTGATAATACACTCCCAGGCAGTGCATCACTCCGAAGAGCAATGACAGGTTAAATACCAGGATCAGCCAGATGAAGTGTTTTCTCTCCAGCGGTCTGAAGGTAACCAGCACCAATGGCATGAAGAGCAGCGGAAGCTTGATGCGAAGATCCCACATGGCATATTTCAGATTCTCTGACCACAACAATCCGATGACAGACAAGATGAAAATACCCGTCAGCAACCATGCAGAACGGTTGTTCAGAAATTCACGGAACCTGTTGCGCGTTTTGTTTCCGCTGATGTGGGAATAGTGAATATCAAGCAGCCATGCGCACGCCATCCAGAATCCGGCAATGCTCATGAACTGATTCGACAAGGGCAATGAAGCCATCATCAGCGCCAGAGCGAACAGCTGATTCCACTTAATGAATGAATCGTAGAAGTTAAGCGAGGAGGGCTTCACTTATTT
>JBEAZL010000193.1:0-2937 GCA_041170085.1 Bacteroidota bacterium | reverse complement strand
CCATCCGGCTCGGGCCGCCCTCCGTTGAAGCACATCATGGGATATTCCATTCCGATCCATTTGGAGTGCACGGAATAGGCTACAGGGTATGGATACTCCACGGTGTATTTCGAATAGGTCTTCAGAGTGTGGGCAACGACCTTAGTACTGTATTGCTCCCACAATGGATTTCCTTCTTTCGGATAGAGGGACATGGCCATGGTTTTGCGGCTGTCGAGCTGCACCCCCATCGCATCCCAGATGAACTTTCGTGAAGAGGAGAAGGCAAAATCACGCACATTTTCTGCCTTGTAGATCCAAGTTTTTTCCGACTTGTTTCTTTTCTTTTCGTTCTCCTCGGCTTCGGCCTGTGTAACGATCATGACAGGAGAGCTGGCGGAAGCTGCTTTTTCAAGTCTGCGCTGCTGCTCTGCTGTGAGTACCTCCTTCGGATTCTGAAGTACCCCTGTTGCGCCAACTGTATGATCAGATGGAACAGTGATGGCTACAGTGTAATTGCCGAAGTTCAATGTGAACTCGCCTGCACCCAGGAACTGCTTGTGCTGCCAGCCCTGATTGTCTGAATAGACCGCCATGCGCGGGAAAAACTGGGCGATGGTATAGAGATAGTTTTTGTCTTCTTCAAAGTACTCATATCCGCTTCTTCCGCCATACTTGATGCGGTCCGTGATATTGAACCACCACTTGATGCTGAATACGAATTTCTGACCAGGAGCCAGAGTTTTCGGAAGGTCAATCCGCATCATGGTTTTGTTGATGGTGAATTTGAGAGCCTTTCCTGATGCGTCTTTTACATGATCAATCTTGAATCCACCGTCGTATGATTCATTGATCTCGAAGATATCGGCGAAAGATGATTTGTCTTCGAGTTTGTGCTGACGGATCAGCCTCGAGTCGCTTCCCGGCTCGAAAATATTCTGGTCGAGCTGGAGCCACAGATAGGTGAGGTTATCTGGAGAGTTGTTGTGGTATGTGATGGTTTCTTCACCGTACATCCTTTGATTTTCATCATCCAGCCTGAGCTTCATGTCATAGTCGGCCCGCTGTTGCCAATAAGCCCTGCCAGGAGCACCGCTTGCTGTGCGCTGCTCGTTCGGGGTAGCTAATTCAGGCCCCAGTTGTTTGAATTTATCTTCCCACTTCTGCACATCTTCCTGTGCTATGGATACAACGGATAACAGAAGGCAGCTGATGGTAAAAAATGATCTGGTCATAGGATAGGTTTCGCAAAGACCCAAATATAACAACAACCCCAATGTCATGTTCTGCAGCAGTGGTCAGGCGGCCGGGAATATGTTTGGGCGGTATAACACGACAGGCCTCGTCAGATGCATGAACTACGCCATCCGGAGAACTTCTCCTATTTTTGTGGCTACAACTGCCGACTGTGAAAAAGGAAAGGAACATACAGCTCATAGAGGTTCCAAGTGAAATTGGAGCCGGTACCCGGGGCGCAAGTCTGAGTATTGATGCCATCAAGATTGCAGCATGGGATTTCAGAAGTTCTTTCTTTCTGAAAAACCACAGCATCACCGTGGAGACCGAGAACAGAGCACTGTACGGTACACCGGGAAACCGCTATGCGAAGCATATTCAGAGCATCCATAAAATGTATGGACGTATCATGAAAACGGTTTCTGACGTCCTTGTGGAGGGCGACTTTCCTTTGGTGATCAGCGGTGACCATAGCAACGCCGGAGGAACGATAGCGGGAATAAAGGCAGCCTTTCCAAAGTCTACTTTGGGTGTTATCTGGATCGATGCTCACGCCGATATTCACTCACCTTATACCACTCCAAGCGGAAATATGCACGGCATGCCTCTGGCAGTCGCCCTGGCAGAAGATAATGAGAGCAACAAGGTGAATGATCCCGATCCCGGCACCGTTGAGATCTGGGATCAGTTGAAGAATATTGCCGAAGTATGCCCGATGATCGAATACCGGAATCTCATATACATGAGTATTCGTGATTTTGAAGAGCAGGAGGCCTCACTGATCCGTCAGAACAAGGTGAAGGTTTATACAACAAACGAAATCCGCAAAACGGGTATAACCAAAACCTGTCGTGAGGCGATGAAATATCTCGCCCATTGTGATAAAGTTTATATCAGTTTCGATGTGGACTCCATGGATCCTGCGGTATCAAGGGGTACAGGAACTCCGGTCAAGGGAGGATTGAACGAACGTGAAGCCGCCGACATCATTCTTGAACTGATTCAGAACGAAAGGACATGTTGTCTGGAGTTCACAGAGGTAAACCCCACGCTGGACAGCGAAAATGTAATGGCGGAAACTGTTTTCGAGATATTGCAGAAGGTCGCCCGTCAGCTCGAAATCATCTGAGTCTGATTTCCTACATCTTGGCAACCATCCCGATACCGAGCAGGTTCATGGCACTCTGAACTACCTCACCGGTCTTATCGCTCAGCACTACCCTGAAATGCCTTCTGTCGGCATCTTCTTCCCTCAGAACCGGACATTCATGGTAGAATGTGTTGAAGTCCTTTACCAGTTCATATGCGTAGTTTGCCAATACTGATGGGTTATATCGCGTGGCTGCCTCGTTGATCATTTCCGGGTATTCATACAGTTTCCGGATCAGACCTTTTTCAGCGTCATGCAATGTTGACGGTATCTGCAGATTTCTCGCTTCTCCTCCCAGTTCATTGTACCTTCTCCTGATGGCCTGAGTTCGCACAAATCCGTACTGAATGAAAGGACCGGTATGGCCGTTGAAATCGATACTCTCTCTGGGGTTAAAAACCATATTCTTCACCGGATCCACGCGGAGCAGGAAGTACTTGAGGGCCGACATTCCCACTTTGTGGTATACCTCATCCTTTTCGGAATCATTTAAGTCATCGAGTTTGCCCTGTTCTGCCGCGACATCTCTGGCTTCATTTTTCATAGCCGCCATAAGATCATCGGCATCTACT
>JBEAZL010000192.1:0-3264 GCA_041170085.1 Bacteroidota bacterium | reverse complement strand
ACATTCAACGAACCCAATCAGAGTTTGCAAGAGAATTAACATCGCTGCTACCGGATAATCTGAATTGTGTGTACTTCGTAAATTCTGGCACCGAGGCCAATGAAGCAGCACTGAAACTTGCTAAACGCGCTACCGGCCGGACAAGAATGGTTAGCTGCAGGGGCAGTTATCATGGAAGCACACACGGTTCGCTTTCAGTTTCCGGAAATGAGAAAAAGAAATATGCTTTTCGTCCGCTCCTTCCCGACGTGCATTTCGTCAGATTCGGTGAGCTCGATGATTTGAACATGATCAATGAGGAAACTGCATGTTTCATCATGGAAACCGTTCAGGGAGACGCAGGAGTCAGAATTCCTTCAAGGGATTATGTTCAGGCTGTGCGGAAAAAATGTACCCAGACAGGAACATTGCTCATATTCGATGAAATTCAGTGCGGAATGGGACGCACGGGAAAAATGTTTGCATTCGAACATTATGACGTGTCGCCGGATATTCTGACCCTGGGCAAAGCACTCGGAGGTGGATTACCCATCGGCGCGATGATTTCGTCTGAACCTCGCATGGAGTTGCTCACCACAGACCCACCCCTGGGACATATTACCACGTTCGGGGGCCATCCCCTCATTTGCGCGGCAGGTCTGGCAAGTCTGGATGTATTTAAAAAAGAGGTGGATCATCATCATACAGAGAGCATTGGTCAAATCTTCGAATCCAGGTTGTCTGCTCATCCATTGGTCAAAGAAGTGCGAAGGCTTGGTTTATTCTTCGCCATTGATATGGAAAATGAGGAGGTGGTACAAAAGGTTGTTGAAGGTTGTATTGAGCAGGGAATCATCACATTCTGGTTTCTGTCTTGCCCTGCCTCGTTTCGGATTGCACCGCCACTCATCATCAGCCATGAGGAAGCACAGCAATGTTGTGATATCATTCTTGATGTGATGAATTCCATCCATTAAACAGAGTACTCGAAATTTTTTGTTCCAAATTTTGGCATTCGGAAGACGGTTTATTGGCCCGTCAATAATTTTGCTTTAAGGGGAGGGGCGGGACGTAGTCCCCAAAAAAAAACAATGTGACCGGTGAGGGTGAGTATTGAATGGAGCAATGAGCTCTTATTGGAATGCAAATGTTCTGTGCACTAACCCGCTGCGTTCCGCTCTAATCTCGGACTGGCCCAAAAAAAAAAACACGGCCTCAGCCGTGTTTCCTCTTTCCTCGTGACACCGTAGGGATTCGAACCCCAAACCTTCTGATCCGTAGTCAGATGCTCTATCCAATTGAGCTACGGTGCCAATTTTCGGGGCGCAAATATAGGTAAAGATTCCTGCCTTCCGAAATCAACTATGAAATATCAACTCCCTCATAACCAGCACCATCCTTCACAAACTCCTTTCCTTTCTCATGAAATCTGAGAATTTGTACCCCTCTCCTGCCCTTCTTCATCCAGCCGTTCACAATGGCTATTGCCGTTTCTGAAGGCATCAGGGGATTACAATAAGGCTCAAGATGCTCCGGATGAACCATCTGTGCCTCCCTGGGTACAAAACCATAGCTTAAAATACTCTGACGGCTATACCTGACAAAACCATGTTCCTCCGATGTCCGGCCAGACAGTAAGAAAACAACATCACCTCCCTGGTCTTCTTCTCGCAGTGCACGCGCCAGGCGGTCGTTGTGCTCCTCTTTCGCGGGCAACTGTTCGTCCATTCCGGCAACAGGAAGCCCAACCAGTTTTCTGTTGAGATCAAATTTATCGACGAGCTGCGACAGCCACTTCTCGGCCGACGAAATGGAATAGAATGTCTTTACAACACCTCCATGCTGTGAAGTCTTTTGAATCGCCAGTCGTAAATATCCCGACTGATCAAAGTACTGCATGATAACATACCTCTGCGGACGGCGTTTCTGAGCCCTGTTCTGCGATGGCCAGTGCTTTCTGATTTCTGAATCTTCCAGCAACAGCGCCATCAGTTCACTTCCGGTGTGAATATGATCGACGTGATGAACGTCCTTCATAAAAGCCTGTTGTCTCGGGCTGTCCAGATCCACAGTAAAATGCTGCCTGACACGCTTTCTGATATTGTTTGCCTTACCTATATACAACGGTTTTCCCTTGCTGTCGAGCAGAAAATACACGCCATGGTCTTCAGGCAAACCCAGAAACTCCTCTTCCTGCAGATGCGCAGGAAGCCACTTTTCAGCCGATTGTGCAGGAAGGAATTTCTGTAACTCTTCGCCTGGTAAACGGTCAAGACACATATGGAGCAGCCGGACGGTGGCTTCAGCATCACCAAAGGCCCGGTGAGCGGAAGCATTAGCTATTTCCAGCTCCCTGCAAAGATTTCCAAGACCATAACTCCGCATCCCCGGAAAAGCCTTTCGCGCCAGACGCATGGTGCACAACTTACCCGGCTTCCACTCCACGCCTGCCCTGCGAAACGATTCACGGATAAAAGAGTAGTCAAAATTCACATTGTGGGCCACGAACAACCCTTTGGACAGGAATGCCAGTAAATCCTCAGCGACATCCTCAAAATCCGGCGCATCGCTTACCATATCATCAGTAATACCGGTAAGCATCTCAATGTAACGAGGTATCGGGGTGCCGGGATTAATCAGCGAATGCCAGGAATCAAGTACTTCAAGCCCGTCAGTAAGGTAAACCGCAATTTCCGTGATGGCATTGCCTGACGCATGTCCTCCCGTCGTCTCAATATCCGTTACGGCATATAAGATTCCTCTGTCCTTTTCCTTCCTCTTTGGCATGTGCAGCAATGACCTATTCAAATGTAGGATATGTAAGGAGTACCTTCTGGCTGCGAATTTCCCTCCCGACCATGTAAACATCTCAAACTTTCCAACAACCTGTGTTGTTTTCTTATCCGCCTTCAGTGCTGTGCCGGGCGTATTTTCGCACGGCGAAAGCGAACTGTCCGATAACATGGAAATGAAATTCAACCGAAAAGGAATTACCGACAAGGAACTGCTAACCCTCTACCGGGCCATCCTGAAACCACGTCTGATTGAAGAAAAAATGCTGAGTCAACTACGGCTGGGTAAAATTTCAAAGTGGTTCAGCAGTTACGGACAGGAAGCCGTCTCCGTTGGTGTTGCCATGGCTATGAATCCTGACGAATTCATCCTTCCGATGCACCGCAACCTCGGGATATTTACCGGACGTAATCTCCCATTGGACAGATTGTTTGCACAATTTCAGGGAAAGGAAGAAGGGTTCACCAAAGGGAGAGATCGCTCATTTCACTT
>JBEAZL010000191.1:0-7705 GCA_041170085.1 Bacteroidota bacterium | reverse complement strand
GGTGTTTTGATCGCCTTTCCACTTCCGTAGAGGGTTTCGATCAACTTCTTGCGACACAGCTTTTCGGCCTTTGGAAAGGCATATGAAGGGCGGGCTGTACTGTCGGCAGGGGTCAAATGATATACAATTAATTTACGGTATGGGTTGCTGCGGCCGCATACTGCTTGTAGTCCTTCAGGACATCCATGGCTTTTTTATAGTCCGGATCGCTGGCCATGAGTATTCGCTGACGAAGGTTATCATCGTGCAGGTTTCGTCCGATTTCTGCCCTGAGGTGGTTTGACAGATACTCCCTTACCCTCGGTTTATTCAGGTCTGCGGTTTTGATCTCCTTCTTCTGCGCGGCTGCAATCAGCGCCTTATAGATCGCATCAGTAATCTTGAACTTTTCGCGGAAGGCTTCTTCGTTGCCCAGTTTTTTCAATTCTTCACGATGCTTGTCCGCGTAGTCAAAACAGAATTCACGGAGCAGGCCCGAGTACATGATTTCGCTGGCGGCACCGGAGAACAGGGATGTATCGAGGGGTACGAATACATCCGGGGTTATGCCCCCGCCCCCGTAAACAGTGCGTCCGCCGGGGGTTTTGAATATGAGGCTATCATTCTGATTGATGCTGTCGGCATTGATCAGCTCTCCGTTTTCGAAACGCTCAAGAAAGCTCAGATCGTAATCTATGCTGTCGCCATATGGTCGCTGAATACATCTTCCGGTAGGAGTGTAGTAACGCGCAATCGTGAGCCTCAGCGCGCTTTTGTCCGGAAGGTCAAGTTCATTCTGGACCAGGCCCTTGCCGAATGATCTTCTTCCTACTGTCACGCTGCGGTCCCAGTCCTGCAGGGCGCCGGCAACAATTTCGCTGGCTGATGCCGAGTTCTGGTTGATGAGAACCACAAGTTCAACATCTCTGAACTTGCCCTTTCTCGTGCTGTGGTATTGCTGATTTCCGCGGTGTACACCTTTGGTGGATACGATGAGCTTGCCTTCTGTGAGGAACTCTTCCGTGATTGAGGTGGCTTGATCAAGCAGTCCGCCTCCGTTGTTGCGCAGGTCTAGGATCAGCTTCTTCATGCCTTTGTCCTTCAGCTGAGTTGCGGCAGACATAAACTCATCGTAAGTGTTCTGAGCAAATCTCTCGACTTCGATGTAGCCTACTTCCGGTTCGGCCATGAACCAGGATGTAACACTCTTGATGGGAATGGCATCACGCTCGAGGCGGAAAGAGAGGTTATTCTTTTCGCCTTTACGCAGAATATCGATATCTACTTTGCTTCCGCCAGGCCCTTTCAGCAGCCCGGTCACTTTTTCGGCATCCAGTTCTTTACCCGATATTTCTTTCCCATCCACCTTTACAATCCGGTCGCCGGACTTAATTCCAGCCTCAATAGAAGGGCCGCCGGCAATGGCTTTGACAACACAGAGCGTGTCGCGAAGGATGACGAACTCCACACCAATTCCTTCGAAAGAACCCTTCATCTGTTCCTCAATGCGGGCAGTTTCTTCCGGAGTGATATACTGGCTGTGTGGGTCAAGATTTTCGAGAACAGAGACAATGGCTCCATCCACCAGTTTTTTCTTCTCAATGCTGTCAACGTAGTTGTTCTCGATGAAATCAATAATGCTGACCAGCTTGTTCGGATTGGATTCCGATGTTGGCTGCTGCTGAACGGTGAAGATATTCTTGTCGCCCAGGTTGGTTCCTATGAACATTCCCAGAATAAGGGTCCCGGCGAAAAAGAGCGGCTGGTATGCGCTTGGGCCCTTTTTTCTTCCGGATCCGGCATTGTTTCCTTCTTCCACTGGTTGGTATTTGTCCACGCGCTCGTTGTTCATATCGACTAACCGAAATTTCCGTCTAAACTAATTCAGAAAAGGTGCAAGATGAGTTAAAAAATGCAGAGTGACTATTGGTTATGGATGCTCAATACAAACAACTTCCACCCCTGCATTCAAAAGGAATTCGATTCCGGTGGAGTCTTTATATGCGACCATGTACACCAACCTTCTGATACCGGCCTGCAGAATGAGTTTGCAGCACTCCTTGCAGGGTGACAGGGTGATGTAAAGAGTCGCTCCCTGAGCATTATTGGTACTTCTCGCCACTTTCATGATGGCGTTTGCCTCGGCATGGAGAACATACCACAGGGTGTCGCCATTGTGGTCCTCACACATATTGGGAAAGCCACTGGGTGTACCGTTGTAACCGTCGGAAATGATCATGCCGTCTTTTACCACCAGCGCCCCTACCTGCTTCCTTTTACAGTGGGATAGCTGGGCCCACTCAAGGGCCATTTTCAGATAGGCACGGTCGTAACGCTCCTGCTTTGCCGGGTCGTTGTATTTGGATACCCCCATAGTCATGTGGCAAAAGTAGTTCCCGAAGCCTGAACCCCCGGCATGGTTTCATGTTCTTTCAACTTCACGTACTATTGCTCTTATGAAAATTTATACCCGAAAAGGAGATTCAGGCACCACACAGTTATTGGGTGGCGCGCGGGTTCCCAAGCATCATCTGCGAATTGAAGCCTACGGCACGGTAGACGAGCTGAACAGCTATATAGGCCTGCTGCGCGATCAGGAAGTGGCTGCAGGGTACAGAGAGATCCTGCTGGCCATACAGGACAGGCTCTTTGTTATCGGAGGGCTGCTGGCCCTGGAACCGGGGCACAGCTTCAAATTACCGCAGCTCATGCCTGAAGATATATCCACACTTGAAAATGAAATTGACAGCATGGAAAGCGGTCTGCCCGAAATGAAGAATTTTGTGCTGCCGGGCGGACACATTTCTGTTTCTCACGCCCACATTGCCCGCTGCGTTTGCCGGCGCGCCGAGAGGAATGTGACCCACCTTTCTGAGGTGGAAGAAATCGATCCCCTCATCCTGCAATATCTCAACCGCCTAAGCGATTACCTCTTTGTACTCTCCCGGAAATGGACAAATCAGCTTGGCGTCGATGAAATTCCCTGGAAACCAAGGGGGTAATTCGTTCGTAAGAGGTTGACAGATAATGGAATAAACTTTGATGTGCGAAACCAGAGCGGGGTGCTGAGCGTTTGACAAAAAAATGTACTTTCGCACGTCTGCAAAAAATGACATAACCTAATTCATCAGATACTATGTACTGGACACTTGAACTTGCCTCATACCTGGAAGACGCGCCCTGGCCTGCGACCAAGGACGAGCTGATTGATTTTGCCATGCGTACGGGTGCACCTCTGGAAGTGGTGGAAAACCTGCAGCAGATTGAAGATGATGAAGAGGTGTTTGACAGCATCGAAGATATCTGGCCGGATTATCCGACCAAAGAAGATTTCTTCTTCAACGAAGACGAATATTGATACATCAATAAACAAAAAAACCGCGTTCACTGAGCGCGGTTTTTTTTTGCCCGTTGAGGGCATTGATATCATTCTTACTTATCTGAAGAAATCATGGCAGTGAGGTATTCGCGGTTCATGCGCGCAATATTTTCGAGAGAAATATTCTTTGGACACTGAACCTCGCAGGCTCCGATATTGGAGCAGTTGCCGAATCCTTCTTCATCCATCTTGTTCACCATATTGAGAACCCTGTCTTTGGCTTCAACACGGCCCTGCGGAAGAAGAGCAAACTGTGAAACCTTGGCAGAGACGAACAGCATGGCAGAGCCATTGGGGCATGATGCTGCACAGGCTCCGCAGCCAATGCATGTAGCGGCATCGAATGCTTTGTCGGCATCATCTTTCGGAATCGGAATGGCATTCGCATCGAGCGGTCGACCGGAGGTGTTCACAGACACAAAGCCACCCGCCTGTATAATCCTGTCAAAGGCCGAGCGGTCCACCATCAGGTCTTTGATAACCGGGAAACCGGCGCTGCGCCATGGTTCCACATAGATCGTGTCACCGTCGTTGAACGAGCGCATGTGCAGCTGGCAAGTGGTTACACCGCGGTTTGGTCCGTGGGCTTCACCATTGATAAACATGCTGCACATACCGCAGATACCTTCACGACAATCGTGATCGAATGCAACGGGATCCTCACCTTTTTCGATGAGATCGTTGTTCAGCACATCCATCATCTCCAGGAAGCTCATATCGGGAGATACTTGGTCAAGATGATATTCAGCCATCTTTCCCTTGTCCTGAGGGCCATCCTGCCTCCATACCTTGAGGTGGATCTTCATGTTATCGTTGCTCATCGTATTACTTGTATGAACGTTGTGATACCTTGATGTTTTCGTAAATCAGCTCTTCTTTGCGGAGCACAGGTGTTGACGGATCACCGCTGAATTCCCATGCAGCCACGTAGTTATAGATATCGTCGCGGCGAAGGGCTTCACCTTCTTCGGTCTGATATTCTTCGCGGAAATGTCCACCGCAGGATTCGGCGCGCTCTAAGGCGTCGAGACACATCAGCTCTCCCAGATCAATGAAATCGGCAACGCGAAGTGCCTTTTCAAGTTCAGGGTTCATGCCATCTGCCTTACCGGGAACACGCACATTTTTCATGAACTCATCGCGCAATACGCGTATTTCCTGAATGGCTTGTTTCAGACCCTGCTCATTTCTTGCCATACCGCACTTATCCCACATGATCTTGCCAAGCTTCTTGTGGTAGTAATCAACGGGATGTTTGCCGTTGTTGCTGAAGAGGTGCCTGATCTGATTTTTCACGCGCTCCTCTGCTTCTGAAAACTCTTTCGAATCAGTATTGATGGCACCGGTGCGGATCTCATCGGCGAGATAATTACCGATGGTGTATGGCAGAACGAAGTATCCGTCTGCAAGTCCCTGCATCAGGGCAGATGCCCCCAGGCGGTTTGCACCGTGGTCGCTGAAGTTAGCTTCACCACAGGCATAACAGCCGGGTACAGATGTCATCAGTTCGTAGTCAACCCACAGACCACCCATGGTATAGTGAACCGCAGGGTAGATCATCATCGGGGTGTAGTATGGATTCTCGGCCACGATCTGTTCGTACATCTGGAAGAGGTTGCCGTACTTGGCTTCCACCACTTTGCGGCCCATGTCCATGATCTGTTCCTGCGTGGCGTTGTGTATACCCTTCACAGAGGCTTCGGTTTTTCCGTAGCGCTCAATGGCTGACGAGAAATCGAGGTAAACGGCCTCGCCGGTCTGGTTTACACCATAACCAGCATCGCATCTTTCTTTGGCAGCGCGGCTCGCTACGTCGCGAGGTACGAGGTTACCGAAAGCAGGGTAGCGGCGCTCGAGATAATAATCGCGACGCTCTTCCGGAATATCAGTTGGCTTCAGCCTTTTCTGGCGAATGGCTTCAGCATCTTCTTTGTGTTTTGGAACCCAGATGCGGCCGTCGTTTCGGAGCGACTCCGACATAAGCGTGAGCTTACTCTGGTGGTCGCCGCTCACCGGAATGCAGGTCGGGTGAATCTGGGTGTAGCATGGGTTTGCCATCAGGGCACCGCGTTTGTGCGCGCGCCATGCGGCGGTCACGTTGCTACCCATGGCATTGGTTGACAGGAAGAATACGTTGCCGTATCCACCGGAGCAGATCACCACCGCATGAGCGCCATGGCGCTCTATCTCGCCCGTAACGAGGTTGCGGGCGATGATGCCGCGCGCCTTTCCGTCGACAACAACCAGATCGAGCATCTCGTGACGGTTGTACATCTTCACTGTACCCTTACCGATCTGTCTTGAAATGGCGCTGTAGGCACCGAGCAGCAATTGCTGTCCGGTCTGGCCTTTGGCGTAAAAAGTTCTTGATACCTGAGTACCACCAAATGAGCGGTTGTCGAGGAGTCCGCCGTATTCACGTGCAAACGGAACACCCTGTGCAACACATTGGTCGATGATGTTGGCACTCACTTCCGCGAGACGGTAAACGTTGGCTTCGCGGGCGCGGTAGTCGCCCCCTTTGATGGTATCGTAGAACAGGCGATAAGTGCTGTCGCCATCGTTCATGTAGTTCTTGGCCGCGTTGATACCGCCCTGTGCGGCGATACTGTGTGCACGGCGGGGCGAATCCTGAAAGCAAAACGCCTTCACCTTGTAGCCCATTTCAGCGAGAGAAGCGGCAGCGCTCGCACCGGCGAGACCGGTACCAACGACAATCACTTCAATGTTGCGTTTGTTGGCCGGGTTAACCAGGCGAACCGTGTTCTTGTACTTCGTCCATTTCTGGTCGAGTGGACCGTCGGGGATTTTATTCGGTGGTACCATAGGTTGAATCGGATCGTTCAGAGTTTATTTCACGAGGCCCAGGTACATCGCCACCGGCATGGCAGCGAATACCAGAGGAACAATGATGGAGAACAATACACCGGTGGTGTTGATCAGTCCGTTGTAGCGGCGGTGGTTCAGACCCAGAGTCTGAAAAGCGCTCTTGAAACCGTGCAGAAGGTGCCATGCAAGGGCGATACATCCTGCCACATATATGAACACCACGATCGGGTTTTCAAAAACGAGTATCATCTCGCCATAGAGGTTTTCGTACTCATGGCCGTCGATGAGAATGGTGTGGTCGATCACGCTCAGTTCTGTCAGGCGTGTCTTTACCCAGAAGTGGGCGAGATGCACTACGAGAAAGAGCAGGAGCAGGGTACCGAGAATGGCCATGCTGCGGGAATACCAGGTGCTGCTGGCACCGGCATTTTCTTTCACGTACCTCACCGGACGTGCTTTGCGGTTTTGAAAGTACAGCGCCAGACCATCGATAATGTGGACCAGGAGTCCGACAAACAGGACAATCTCCATGGAGCGAATCAGAAAATTCGTGCCCATGAAATGTGCTGCGATGGTAAATGTTTCCCCGCCGTCATTCATGAACACCAGGGCATTGACGCCGCAGTGGACAAGGAGGAAGGAAATGAGGAAGAGTCCCGTAAGACCCATCCAGAGTTTTTTGGCGATCGATGAACTGAAGATGACCGTGCTCATATGCCTCGTTGGTTTAACGGCGCGAAAATAGACCTCAGGTCCTTTCCATGGTTGTCAAATTGCACTTTAGAAGCGGTTTGTATAACCATTCTTTGTGCAGAACCCGAAATCCCGCTACCTGAAATAAATAACCAACGAAGGTCAAACAGGTTCTGACACTTCGGCTACAGGTTCAAAATGTGCTGTGAAGTGCCTGAGAAACCGGGCCTCTTCTGTTATCCTGAATCCCTCGGCTTCGTGCCTTTTGGCAAATACTTCGCCGAATACTTCGATCACATATTCAATATGGCTCTGCGTGTACACACGTCTCGGAATAGCCAATCGCACGAGGTCGTTCATGGCCGGGATAAGTTTTCCATTATCGTCGTATTTGCCGAACATCACGCTGCCTACTTCCACGCTCCTAATCCCTCCGGCTTTATAGAGTTCGCATACAAGGGTCTGGCCCGGGTACTGATCTATAGGTATGTGGGGATAGAATTTGCGGGCATCGATGTAAACAGCATGTCCGCCAATGGGCCACATGAGCGGTATTCCCGCATCGCGGAGTTTTTCTCCGAGATAGGCGGTACTGCGTATTCTGTAGTTGAGGTAACCGGGATCGAAAACTTCTTCCAGTCCGATGGCCAGTGCCTCCATGTCGCGTCCGGATAGACCTCCATAAGTGGTGAAACCTTCGGTGATGATCAGCAGATTCGTGCATTCATCGCTCAGCTTTTTATCGCGCAAGGCAAGAAATCCGCCCATGTTCACCAGGGCATCTTTCTTGGCACTCATCACGGCGCCGTCGGCGAGATCAAACAT
>JBEAZL010000190.1:0-5147 GCA_041170085.1 Bacteroidota bacterium | reverse complement strand
TGCTCAGCGATTTCTGCTCGAACAAACTGGTATGTGAGATTCAGCTTACCCTCAGGCCGGATGGCACAATCCGCCATTCATACGTTACGAAGACGAGCAAACCTGAATACGACAGGGTATTACTTGATTTCCTGAGCAACATGCCACGGCTCGACGTTTCAGAGCTAATGGAAGTGCCTGATGATAACAATGCATATGTGCTGAGGTTTGGGGGAGGACGCGCACCGTCGAGACTCGCTGCGGCAGTTGGATTCCGGAAGCCTTTTGCAGGAAAGGAGGATGAAGAGATATCGGCTTCTTCGTCTGGTGATCTGAGATATTACATTTTCAATTCAACAGAATTAGGTTGGATTAATGTAGACAGATTTATCTACGAGGATGATCCGCTGGTAGATATGCGCGTACAGTCGCCGGATGCAGATTCCTGCTATGTGTCCATGATCTTTGAAGACATGAACAGCATTGTTCTTGGGATCAATGAACAGGGCAGTGTATTATTCAATGATGTGCCGAAGAACAGAAATGTGAAGATTGTATCTGTGCGCTGTGTGAATGGCAAACCGGATATGTGTGTGACCAGAACACAGACAACAGAAAAACCGCTGGCTTTGGCTAAATATGAGCCTTTCTCGCTCAACAGGCTGGACAGTGAATTCAAATCTTTTCTTGAATAGAAAACGTCTTTGTAAAACGAAACAGCCCTGCATCGACAGGGCTGTTTTTATTTTGAATACTTCTGTTTTCTTAGTTCAGGTTCCGCCTGTTGAGTTTCCAATTGCTCTGGCTGACATCTGACGAAGTGTTAGCCACTTTTGCCGGACCGGATTCGCTCAGGGCTTTCCACGCTGCAATGGCCGCAACGATTTCAGCTTCTTGCGAAGAGTTAGTCAGCACATTCGGAGTGAAATATTTCTGGACAAAATGAGTATCGAAATGGCCTGATCGGAATGCTTCGTGCTGAATGGCCCATGAGCAGAAATCAAGTGTGGTGGAAACACCGGTTATCTGATAATCATGTATGGCCCTTACCATGCGCATGATGGCTTCTTCTCTTGTTCCTGCATGCGTGATGAGTTTTGCAATCATCGGATCGTAGTAGATAGGAATATCCATTCCTTCTTCGAAGCCATCATCGACACGCACTCCCGGGCCCGATGGCTTGCGATAGGTAATGAGTTTTCCGATGTCGGGAAGGAATCCGTTGAGCGGATCTTCGGCATATACGCGAATCTCTATAGCGTGTCCGTTGATAGACAAATCATCTTGTCCGAATGAAAGAGGTTCGTTGCGCGCAATCCGGATCTGTTCCTTTACGAGGTCTGTTCCGGTGATCATCTCAGTAACGGGATGTTCAACCTGCAGACGAGTATTCATTTCAAGGAAGTAATAATTCAGCTTGTCGTCGAGCAAAAATTCCACAGTTCCCGCTCCTGAATAATTACAACTTCTTGCCACATCACATGCGCTCTTGCCCATGGCCTCCCTGATTGCGGGGGTGAGCACGGAAGATGGAGCCTCCTCAACTACTTTCTGATGTCGGCGTTGTATGCTGCATTCACGTTCGAACAGGTGAACGACATTTCCATGGTTATCAGCGAGAACCTGAATCTCGATATGGCGGGGACCTGTAACATATCGCTCAATGAATACAGAACCGTCGCCAAAAGAACTTTCAGCCTCTGAAATGGCACGTTGCATCTGTGATTCCAGCTCTTCGATTTTCTCAACAATACGCATTCCCTTTCCGCCACCGCCGGCACTTGCCTTGATGAGAACCGGCAGACCTACCTCCAGGGCTACTTTCTTCGCCTCTTCTACATCGCTGACGGCATCTTCGGTGCCCGGAACCATGGGGATATTGTACTTGCGTGCAGCGTGCTTAGCAGCCAGCTTGCTTCCCATGATTTCGATGCTTTCAGGAGATGGTCCAATGAACCGCATGCCAGCGGCAGTGACAGCGCGTGAGAAGCTGGCATTTTCGGAAAGAAATCCATATCCGGGATGAATGCCATCCACACCAAGGGATTTGGCTACTTCAATGATTTTTTCTCCGCGCAGGTAGCTTTGATTGCTTGGTGCCGGACCAATACAAACAGCCTCATCGGCATAGCGCACAAACGGTGCGTTGCGGTCAGCTTCCGAAAAAACGGCTACGGTAGAAATGCCCATCTCGCGACATGAGCGCATGATACGCAGGGCAATCTCGCCACGGTTTGCAACCAGGATTTTTTTCATGGGGCGAAGGTAATTCAGGCTGGTTCAGGTGCTGAATCTCCGTTCACATATATCCCTGTTTGACCAAATTGCTATTTCAGCTTCCCCGTCCCTTTTTTTTCGTGTCGGCACTGAACAACTGTGCTGGCTTATGCAAGACTCCCTTCTGCTTTTCTTTCAGCGGCTTAACCTTGTTGGTCCTGAGGATGTTCTTGCGGAAGTTTCGCTTGTCCAGCTTTTTGTCCAGAATGATTTCATAAAGCTTCTGGAGGCTCGACAGCGTGAATTTCTCGGGTAGCAGTTCGAAGCCAATGTGATCAGCCATGAGCTCATGTCGCAGCACTTTCAGAGCCGAATCGATGATCTCGTTATGGTCAAATGCCAGCTTTGGGATCTTGTACACATCCACCCATTGCGTCTTGCCCGCAAAAGATGCTGCTCTGGGCTTGTAATCTTCGAGGCTCACGAGGCTATAGTAGGCAACAGTAATGACACGGCGCTCGGGATTGGCGCGAAAGGAACGAAGCCACTCCTGGTCTTTCAGATCGCGGACACGTCCGGGATCACCGAAAGTCTGAAACTGCTTCAGGTAAATACCCGTGAGGTTTGTGAGTTCCTTCAAAACACGCTCAGCTGCTGAGTCAAGGCTCTCGTCGTCGAATACAAGATCGCCGGGCACGGCCGCCTGTGGTTTGAATTTAGGTGAAGCCTTCGACCCTGCGGGTAACTTCTGTTCTATGAGCAGCACTTTAAGCTCTTCGCCGTCAAACCCGAAGACAACACAGTCGACTGATACATCAAGCGGAATAATCTCCTTTTTCTTCATTTGCGTGGTTATGCGATGCCAAAATAGATGAAAGCAAGTCTTGAGAACTTACCCATCGACATGACATTTCATCGGTAAAAGTGAAAAAAAAGAATGAATAAATCGATAGATAGTGTAAAAATTACACTAAGTTTGAAATTCAAACAGGAAAGAAGATTCAATGACTAAAAGTATTAAGAAAATAGGTTTGCTGACATCCGGGGGCGATGCCCCGGGGATGAATGCTGCCATTCGCGCGGTAGTTCGTGCCGGAGCCTACCATAATATCGAAGTAATAGGCATATTTCAGGGCTATACAGGGCTGATATCCGGGGATTTCAAAACCCAGAACGAGCGTTCCGTTTCCAGAATTCTCGGCCGTGGAGGCACTATTCTGAAGAGTTCGAGGTGTAAGGAATTTCACACCCATGAAGGCAGGAAGAAGGGATTTGAAAATTTAAGGAAGGAAGGCATTGATGCTCTGATCACGATTGGCGGAGACGGCACTTTTACCGGAGCACATATTTTTCAGGAGGAGTTCGGTCTGCCAGTGATAGGAATACCGGGTTCTATTGATAACGATATTTTCGGAACTGATCACTGTATTGGTTTCGATACAGCTACCAATACGGTGGTTGATGCCGTGGACAAGATCCGCGACACTGCCACATCTCACAACCGACTTTTTTTCGTTGAGGTAATGGGACGCAACAGCGGCTTCATTGCACTCAAAACCGGCATAGCTACAGGCGCTATAGCCATCATACTGCCCGAAGATGAAATACCTGTAGAAGAACTTGTGGAGATTCTGAGAAAGACAGGAGAATCCGGAAAGACCAGCAGTATTGTCATCGTAGCAGAAGGCAGCAAGAGCGGTGGAGCATACGAAATTGCCAAGCAGGTAAACGAGAAATATGCTGAGTACGAAACCCGCGTATCTGTATTGGGTCACCTTCAGCGCGGAGGAGCTCCGAGCTGCTACGACCGTGTGTTGGCCGGAAGAATGGGTGTAGGTGCGGTTGAAGGCTTGCTCGAGGGCAGAAGTGATTGTATGATCGGAATCGTAAATGACGTGGAGACATATACGCCATTGCTTGAGGCCATTTCAAAGCAACACATGCCTAACCGTGATGAGCTGCGCATAGCGAGAATACTATCAATTTAATACCGACAAAGGAGAAATCGAAATGAAAAGAGTTGCAATCAATGGATTTGGCAGAATAGGAAGGATGTGTTTCCGGATACTGCAGGAGAGAACGGATATAGAGGTGGTTGCCGTGAATGACCTTACAGATGTTCCAACGCTGGTGCATTTGCTGAAATATGACAGTGTACATGGAAGGTTTTCGGGTGAGGTAACCGCAGGTGATCAGGAGATTATTGTCAATGGACGTTCGGTCGCAGTTTATGCATCAAAGGATCCGGCCTCGTTGCCATGGAAAGATCTCGGTGTAGACATCGTGATTGAAAGCACCGGGCACTTCACATCAAAGGATACTGCTTCTGCCCATATCAAAGCGGGTGCGAGGAAAGTAATTATCTCAGCACCTGCCACTGGCGGAGTGAAGACCATTGTGATGGGAGTAAATGACGATACCATTGAGGACAGCGACGAAATCCTGTCCAATGCTTCCTGCACAACGAACTGTCTGGCACCCATGGCCAGGGTTCTTCATGAAGAGTTCGGCATCGAGAAGGGATATATAACCACGATACACGCATACACTGCCGATCAGCGTCTTCAGGATGCTCCGCACAAGGACCTGAGAAGGGCCAGAGCAGCAGCCATGAGCATGATTCCGACAAGTACCGGTGCTGCCCGTGCAGTGGGTGAAGTGTTGCCTATGCTGAAAGGAAAACTGGATGGGGTGGCTGTTCGTGTGCCCGTTCCCGATGGATCACTGACCGACCTCGTGGCCATTTTGAGCCGCGATGTTACCGCCGATGAAATTAACGCTGCCATGAAGCGCGCCTCAGAGGGCAGCATGAAAGGCATCCTGCAATATCAGCCAGACCCTATTGTTTCCGTAGATGTCGTTGGTTCAACATATTCATGCGTTTTCGACTCAGAACTCACATCCGCCAACGGCCGTTTGGTCAAGGTTATGGGATGGTACGACAATGAACG
>JBEAZL010000189.1:0-4279 GCA_041170085.1 Bacteroidota bacterium | reverse complement strand
TCACTACATGTAACCGGGCCGAATTCATTTTTACCTCTGATCAGGATTGGAGTCCTGATCACACGTCCCTCTTCCTGTCCATGGTTCAGGAGAAAAATTCATTTGCTCCTGAGCACGCTCTTGAGGCGGAATACTATCATGGCGAAGAGGCACTGGAGCATCTCATTCGTGTAGCCTGCTCACTTGAATCACTGGTAATAGGTGAGAGGGAAATCATCACGCAATTCAGAAAAGCATACGAAGATTGCCGCAGCTGGGGTCTCACCGGAGACCACATTCGTCTCGCCGTTAAGCACTGCATTGAAACAGCCAAGGAAGTACATACACGCACTCAGCTAACCAAAAAACCTGTCAGTGTTTCTTCCATGGCATGGAAGAACATTCGCGAATATGCTCCTGCCAAAGAGACCCGTATTCTGATGATTGGTGCAGGTCAGGTGATGAAGAGCATTTGTAAATTCCTGAGTGAAAACGATTATTCTTCCGTGACGATGTTCAACAGAACATTGTCTCATGCCACCGACCTGATGATCCCCCTGGGCGGACACGCTCACGATCTTGAAGAATTGATTGCATACAGGGATGGATTTGATGTACTCATAGTTTGCACAGCATCGACTGAACCGATCATAACCTCTCAGGTCTATAAGGCTCTCACTGCACAATCCGCCGGAGATAAGATGATTGTCGATCTTGCACTGCCGGCCAACGTAGCTGATGATGTTGCTCACTTACCCGGAGTTACATACCTCGGCATGGAACAGATCCGACAGGAGGTCAGCCGGAATGTGACAGACAGGGAAGAAGCATTGCTGGCATGTCTTCCGATCATTCAGGAGGCTGTAATCTCCTTCCGTTCGATATTCCGTCAGAGACAGATTGAAATCAGAATGAGCGAGATCCCAACGGCGATCAAGCAAATCAGAACAACTGCACTGAAGGAAGTATTTGCAGCGGATGTTGAGCAACTTGACGAGAAGTCTAAAGAGGTCTTGAACAACATCGTCGATTATTTCGAAAAGAAGTATATCAGTGTCCCTATGAAACTGGCGCGCGAAGTCCTGCTGGATGCCTCCTCGCAAAATACCAGCCCTCAGTGAGGCATATCATTATAGGTTCGCGTGGTTCTGATCTCGCCCTTTGGCAGGCGAATCACGTTCGGCAGCAATTGCTGGATGCCGGATGTTTTGCTGAAATAAAAATTATTCAGACACGCGGAGATGCTATTCAGGATTTGAGTTTTGATAAGATTGAAGGCAAGGGCTTCTTCACGAAAGAAATTGAAGACGCACTGCTCAGGGGTGAGATTGATGTCGCGGTTCACTCTCATAAAGACCTGCAAACCGACCAACCTGAAGGATTATGTATCGGGGCAGTGAGCGATCGCGCCAATCCGGAGGATGTGTTGCTCATCAGAAAGGATAAGTTGGACAGTTCATCAGAAATTGGTCTGGGTGCAAAGGCTATCATAGGTACCAGCTCCTCCCGCCGCAAATCCCAGCTCAGGGCCCTGTTTTCCGAGGCAGAGATACGTGACCTTCGTGGCAATGTGCCTACCCGGGTAGATAAGCTTCGCCGGGGTGATTATGATGCCATCGTTCTCGCCCGTGCCGGTCTTGAACGACTCGGAATTGCTCATGATGATGTTGAGATGGTTGTCTTGTCAACGAAGCAGATGGTGCCGGCTCCTGCTCAAGGCGTTCTTGCCCTCCAGTGCAGGGATAATGACAAACCAGTTCTGAATATTCTTTCAGAGTTGGACAACTCTTCTGTTCGAAGGCTGGTAGAGATTGAAAGAGCTATTCTCGCAGGAATGGACGGAGGATGTCAGCTGCCGCTGGGAGTTTTGGCGAAAGATGCGGGCGATAAAATCAGGGTACATATTGCCTATGCTTCATCAGCCGACGAACCTGTTTCGAGATTTCTTGTACAGGGTTCGGACGAGCGCGGAATCATTGAAGAGGCCCTTGAAATACTGGGACGTTGATGGTGAAGGTCTTCATCTCCAGAGAGCCTGATCTGACTGTAAACCTGAATCGCCTTATTTCTGCTTTCGGATGTGAACTTCTGGCGATTTCACAGATTCAAACTACCCCCGTGGATTTTATCAATCCGGTACCCCTGACATCCTGGGTTTTCTTTTATTCGCCCAAAGCAGTGAAGTTCTTCTTTGATGCGAAACCGGTCTTCATCAACATGCCCAGGTTCGGAGCTATCAGCAGCGGTACAGCCGCAGCGTTGGCAGCACATGTTCAGGTTGACTTTGAGGGCCAGGGAACAGATACTGAAAAAACTGCCCGTTATTTTTCCTCCATAATCGGAGAATCAACGGTCCTGACTCCTCAGTCAGACATCAGCCTCGATATTTTGTCTCAGATCATGGGAACGGAAAGGGTAATTCCGCTGGTATGTTATCAGACCAGAGAGAAGCCCGTAACTGTCGGATTTCCGGATGTTCTGGTATTCTCGAGTCCTGCCAACGTAAGGTCTTTCTTCAGGGCTAACCGGGTTTTGGGATGGCAGAAAATGATTGCCTATGGTCCTTCCACGGCTGCGGCCATCAGGGCTCAGGGATATGAACCCGGATACATTCTGGACAATGCTTCAGATGAATCTGTAGCAGAGGCAATAATTCAGGCGATTAAAGGTTAATGGGTGGCTGAAACCAAAATCGTATTTTCACCGACCGTTATGGTGCGATATTCCAAATACATTCTTATCTGCGTTGGCATAGCTCAGTATTTATTGGCTGATGCCCAGCAGGCGAGTACGCCTGAAGATGACCTTACTCCGAAGTATGTCAACGAATTTCTGAACATCGGTGTCGGTGCCCGCGCTCTGGGAATGTCGCAGGCGCAGGTGGCCACCGTGAATGATGCGACATCCGGATACTGGAATCCCGCGGGTCTGAATGGTATCAGGAGTGATCTCCAGGTGTCGGCTATGCATGCTGAGTACTTTGCCGGCATTGCCAAGTTTGACTACGGCGCGATAGGTAAGCAAATCGACTCTGTCAGCGCTGCATCAGTTTCTTTTATGCGATTCGGAGTTGATGACATTCCCAACACCATTGATCTCGTTGATGCATCCGGAAACATTGACTATGACCGGATCACCAGTTTTTCGTCAGCGGATTACGCCTTTATCTTTTCTTATGGTCGGAACAGCCGTCTTCCATGGCTGAACAAAGGTCCTGTAGCGGGAAATAAGATTGTGGATCCCCAAAATCAAAACGACAGGTTTTCATGGGGCGTAAATGCAAAAATCATTTATCGTCAGTTGGGCGATTTCGCCAGAGCCTGGGGATTCGGACTGGATGCCGGTTTTCAATATTCTGTGCGCCCATGGACATTCGCTGTGATGGCGAGAGATGTTACTTCTACATTCAACGCATGGTCGTTCTCTCTGGATGAGCGGACACGTGAGGTTTTCCTGGCTACGAATAACATCGTGCCCGAGAACTCTATGGAAATCGCTCTGCCACGTCTGGTTCTGGGTGCTGCCCGAACATGGAATTTCAATAAGCTTACCCTGGTTACTGAACTCAATGCCGAGGTAACAACGGATGGCAGAAGAAATACACTGATATCTTCAAGTCCGTTCAGTATCGATCCGCGTTTTGGATTTGAGCTGGGCTACCGCAATGTCATCTTCTTAAGGGGAGGAGCTGGCAATGTTCAGCGCGTTAAGGAATTTGACGGAACAGAGTCTTATACCATTCAGCCGAATATCGGCATCGGATTAAAGATTAAGCAAATTTCAATTGACTATGCGCTGTCTGATGTCGGCAACGCTTCGGACGTGCTTTACTCCAATATCTTCTCGCTTCGCTACGATATCTTCAAGAGCGGGAAACCAAAGGCTTAGTATAAAGCCTGATCAGCATCTTAGAGGTGAACAGAAAGATCAGAATGGCTGAAATCAGGTGAACCGGCTGCAGTGCGGCAGGCATTCCCAGATAACTCAGACCCACACCCGCAGCTATTCCGGCACCTACACAAACGGATGTGTACTGAAGGTCTTTGCGCATATCTGCAAAGTGTCGATTGTTGCGGTACAACCATATAAACACCAGTAACAACAGAATAGAGTAGCTCCTGTGTATATAGAAATTGATGCTCATTCTTTCCATAAGGTCGGGCCTGTCTATTCCGGATTTGAGCAACTCATCCACTGTTTCTCTGACCTGTGTTCCAATCAGAATTTGAATGATGATGAGCATGAAGAAAATGATTACAGAGGCCCTTGCCTTCCTGTCAGTCATCTCTGGAGAAGATAC
>JBEAZL010000188.1:0-22652 GCA_041170085.1 Bacteroidota bacterium | reverse complement strand
CAACCGGGCGGGTGAGGTAGTGTGGTACGACTGGCATGCCGGTGAGGATGGAGCAGGTGGCCTTGCCAATTGCCAATTCTGGAATATCAATGATGCCGGCAATATCATGGTAACTGATTGTCATGCCATCGAAGAACGCGACTTATATGGCAACGTCGTGAACTCTGTGGACTTCGCAGGAACAGAATGGGAAAACCTTGTTTTTCACCATGACATCAAAATCAATTCAGACGGTAATTACTATGCCATTGTAGCAGAAGTGCGGGAATTCGATTTCACTTCGCTGGGTGGGTCCGCAACTCAGCAAGTGATAGGAGAAGGCATTCTGGAATTCGATGGCTCCGGTAATGTAATCTGGTATTGGACTACCTTCGACCATTGGGACCCTGTTGCTGCGGGAGCCACAAATCAGAATGCATTTTTCCAACCCATTTTCGGTGTTAATGCCATCAACTGGCAACATTGCAACAGTCTTAGTCAGGACTATGATGGCAACTACCTTCTTTCATTCAAGGAACTGAACCGCGTAGCCAAAGTCGACAGAACTACCGGCCAGATCATTTGGACCATCAGCGGAAATAATCCGAGCATTGAACTTCAGAACGATGGAGGTTTTGAAGAGCAACATGACCTCACACCGGTTGAACCCAACAAGTACATTTTGTTCGATAATGTCAATGGACCTCACAGCAGGATTGTGGAGTTTGCCATTGATTTCTACAAAGTTCCCATTGCATACCGCACCTTCGAGTACGCATTTCCTGACTCACTCATGAGCCCGATCTTAGGAAGCGCAAGAAGGCTTGCTGGTGGTCACAGGTATGGTGTGTGCGGAGCCCCCGGAGCAAACCCGGCAAATCGCGGACATATCATCGAAATTGACGAGAATAGTAACATAGTATGGCATGCCCGTCAGAATACATGGTTCTACCGTGCATATTTCTATGAGGAGCTCTGGGACAAGCAACAGATCGATCTCGCACTGCAGGAGCATGAGAATATCTGTCCCGGTTCGAGCGTTACCCTCACAGCCGAGCCTGCCGGTGGCTATTGGTATGGTGAAGGTGTTGAAAATGGAATGTTCACCGCAGGAGACCCCGGAAATTACTGGCTCTATTACTCATATGGCTGGGCGACTGATTCTATTGAAGTTACAGTAGTTCCTGCCGCTGAGATTCTTGTTCTGACTCAATCTCCGCTTTGCTATGGCGGAAGTGAAGGCTTTGCTCAGATTATTGTGAACGGAGTGACACAGGCAAGTATTCCGGATCTTCCAGCGGGCACCTATGAATACATGGTGTCTGATGAGTATGGTTGTATGTTTCTCGAAGCCTACGAGATTACCCAGCCCGACGAACTCACATGTGAGGTAACCATTACCAACGAACAAACCGGAGGCGATGGCTCTGCATGCGTAGAAATTTCGGGTGGTACAGTGGCCTACTTCATCAATTGGGGAAATGGCGCCAATACCGAATGTATCGAAGATCTGAATGCGGGAACCTATACCCTGAGTGTTACAGATGCTCATGGATGTACCTGCAATCAGGAATTCGAAGTTCTTGTTGGCCTGGATGAGATTGAACTGACATCCATCCAGCTGTTCCCTAATCCCGCAGAAGATGTGATTAATATTTCAGGTATCCAGCCCTATGACATAAAGCTCATCAGTGTTTTTGATGCCACTGGTCGCGTCGTGCTTTCGGTGAATAACCCCACGAATAATACTCTCGATATTTCAGGTATTGCAGCAGGTGCATACAACATCCGTTTCACGACATTGAAGGGTGAAAAATCAGTTCCTTTTATCAAGCGATAAGTCTCAACTAATTCCAAATAAAAAAGGACGTGCCTGCACGTCCTTTTCTTTTTTAATCCCGGTATATCAGGCGTTTCGATTGATGCAATTCAGATCATCAAAAGCCTGTTTCAAACGGCTCACGAAAGTTTTTTCTCCTTCGCGAAGCCATACCCTTGGATCATAGTATTTCTTATTGGGCTTGTCCTCCCCTTCAGGGTTTCCAATCTGGCTTTGCAGGTAACCGCTCTTTGAAGAAACATAATCGCGGATACCACAGAGGAAGGCCCATTGCATATCCGTGTCAATATTCATCTTGATGGCACCATAGCTTATCGCTTCGCGAATCTCTTCCTGAGAAGAACCACTTCCTCCATGGAATACGAAGTGCACAGGCTTATCGCCGGTATTGAATTTAGTCTTTACGTAATCCTGTGAGTTTTTCAGGATAACCGGCTGAAGCTTCACATTGCCCGGCTTGTAAACGCCGTGAACGTTACCGAACGCTGCCGCCACGGTAAACCTGCCGGATATCTTGCTCATATGCTCATACGCATAAGCCACCTCTTGCGGCTGCGTGTATAATTTGGAACTGTCTACTCCGGTATTGTCAACGCCATCCTCTTCACCTCCGGTAACCCCCAGCTCAATTTCAAGGGTGATTCCCATGCGCGACATTCTTTCGAAATACTTGCAAGACAGCTCAATGTTTTCGTGCAATGGTTCCTCACTGAAATCGAGCATATGTGAAGAGAACAGAGGTTTACCCGTGCGCTCGAAATGCCTTTCGCCATGCTCGAGCATTCCGTCCATCCAGGCGAGCAGATTCTTCGCGCAGTGATCGGTATGTATGATGACCGGCACGCCGTAGGCCTCAGCAAGCATCTGAATGTGATGGGCACCGCTCACCGATCCCAGGACACTGGCCTGCTGTACCTCATTCTTGAGACCTTTTCCGGCGTAGAACGCTCCTCCGCCATTTGAGAACTGGATGATTACAGGTGAATTCACATCCCGCGCTGTTTCCAGAACAGCATTGACTGAATTCGTTCCAATAACATTTACGGCTGGAAGGGCATAATGACGCTCTTTGGCATCGTTCAGCAAAGCTGTCACTTCATCGCCTGTCAACACTCCGGGTCTGAATCGCATAGTAGTAGAAATATTGAATACGCAGCGAAGGTAAGCAGAGAAGCCAAGCCGCGAAACACTGATGTCAAACCGCCATATACCGGTCGACCCTGTGATCCATCACCCTGAACCAGATTGGTGGTATCAGAGCCAGAATGAACATTCCTGAGTAGCCTGCAGGGAGTTGCGGCCAATGATTTTCATTGTTCAGCACCTGATAATGTTTTTCAGGAAACTGATGATGATCGCTGTGTCGTGAAAGTTCAAACAAAACCAGTCTGGAAAGCACGTGATCTGTATTCCATGCATGAACAGGCCTGAAACCCTCGAAGAGCTTCCCTTCCAGTCTGTTCCTTCTCAAACCGTAATGCTCTATGTAATTAATTACCTCGAGAAGCAGAATACCTATGGCAGAAACACAAATGAACAAGATGAGGGCCAGCCATCCGAATACAACTGCGATGGCGACCATGATCATCAACTCTGCAAACAGATATTGCAGCAATTCATTCCCTGAAGACCATACCGGAAGCTTTTTGCGCAATCGCTCCTTGCGAACAATATTCCAGGCTCCCATGAAACTTCCCGGAACAGTCCGCATGAAGAAGGCATAGATACTCTCGCCCCTGATGGCCGATGCCGGATCGTCATCAGTACCTACGTTACGGTGATGACCTCTGTTATGCTCAATATAGAAATGAAGAAACGTAGTGCTCGCCAGCAAGACCTTGGCCATGAAACGCTCTTCTCGTGAATTCCGGTGTCCCAACTCGTGCGCCACATTCACACCAATAACCCCGCACATAATTCCCATTCCAATGGTTCTGCCGGCAATATCCCAAACACTGAGGGCCGGTTCATCTATACCATCCAGAAAGACCAGCAAAGCTGACCATTGAACTGCAGGCATCAGATAGAGCAATACATCGTAAACCCTGTCCCTGGCTGCTATTTCTCTCTCCAGTTCAGTCAGGTTGCGGACTTTGCTGCCCAAGAAATACTCAACAACGGGAAGCGCAACAAAGGCGTAGATGAGTGGCGACCAGGCCAACAGTCCTGTCGAGCTGAAACTGATGAAACCCAATGCCGGTAAAATGAAGGCGACGAGATATTTCACCCACCTGTACATTCTTACTTCTCCTTTGAATCAAGCCACTTCAACAGTTCCTCATTTGACATATCTACCAGATTGAGAAGCCCCTGTGCATCCGCCGCCTGCGGCGTGCCGGGATACAGTTGAATCACCCGCTCGTATGCCTTTCTCGCCTCCTTCTTATCCTGCATCTGGTCGTAGATAAGTCCGACCATAAGAGCAGCATCCGCGCGATCGGGGTGGTTCGGGAATCCGTCGTGATAGTTGGTCAAAAGTTCTATAGCCTTTCGCTCATTCCCCATGGCCTGAGCCACTTTGGATGCCCTGTAAAGAAATATTCCCGCCAGACTATCCTGCGGATGGGCATTGTAATATGATTGATATTGTCTGAGCAACTCCCTGGCCTTTTTCTTATCAAAGACTGTATCGGTAACCTGAACCTCAGACTCGAGGTTTGCAATAACTTTTAACTGCGGGTCCTCCAGCTTTGGAGGCTGCTGTTCAGAAGCGGAACTGCCATCACTACAACCCTGGGTTAATGCAATCACGAAAAATACGAGTGCGAACGGAATCAAATTCAATCTTCTCATTTATCTGCCTTTTCCTGGAAATTTCATTTTATATCGGGCATCACAATCACCAGCTGTAATATCAGACAACTTACCGCGCAACAATGTTCTTTTCAGCGGTGAAATGCGGTCGGTGAAAAGAATTCCCTCGATGTGATCATATTCATGCTGAACTACCCTGGCCGGGAAACCATCGAGTTCCTCCTCGTATAAATCCCAATTCTCGTCGTAGTATTCAATTTTCACTATCGGCTTGCGCATCACCTCTTCCCGAATCCCCGGGATGCTCAGACACCCCTCCTCAAATCCCCACTCCTCACCCTCCTCTTCAAAGATGACCGGATTGATGAAAACTCTCTTGAAACCCTCACAATCCGGATCAGCATCTTCACCTTCGGCAAAAGGTGATGCGTCGATGACGAACAGGCGGATACCCTTGCCTATCTGTGGCGCTGCGAGTCCAACGCCATGGGCGTTATACATGGTCTCGAACATATCATCTATCAACTTGGCAAGACCCGGATAATCGGGCTCAATATCTTCAGCTTTGCGCTTCAGCACCGGATCGCCGTACGCTACTATCGGTAAAATCATGGTGCAAATTTACACCCGCTCTCCCCGACAGATGATGACCATTGTAAATTTGCACCATGCAAACTACAGTTGTGGCCAAGGAAAAACTCGATACCATAGAAGAAGCTCTTGAGGATATACGTCTGGGAAAAGTTATAATCGTGGTGGATGACGAAGACCGCGAAAATGAAGGAGACTTCATTACTGCGGCCAGAAATGCCACTCCTGAGGTGATTAACTTCATGAGCAAACACGGACGGGGCCTTATCTGTGCGGCGCTCACCGAAGAGCGTTGTGAAGAGCTGCAACTTGAAATGATGGTTCCAAGCAACACTGCCCTGCATCATACCCCATTTACCGTTTCTGTTGATCTGCTCGGGCACGGCTGTACAACAGGTATCAGCGCTCACGACAGATCAAAGACCGTGAAGGCATTGATCGATCCGGCCATTCATGCCTCAGATCTCGGAAGGCCGGGACATATTTTCCCATTGAAGGCGCGAAATGGCGGTGTACTCAAGCGTACAGGCCATACCGAAGCCACAGTTGACCTTGCCGTTTTGGCTGGTCTGGAGCCTGCGGGAGTATTGGTGGAAATCATGAATGAGGACGGAACCATGGCCCGGCTTCCGGAACTGCTCGAGATCGCTGCACGATTTGATTTGAAGATAGTATCCATCAAGGATTTGGTGGCATACCGGCTGCAGAATGAATCACTGGTTGAAGAAGTCAGCAGGCAACCGCTCAGGACGGCATATGGCACGTTCGAGCTGGTAGGTTTCAGAGAGAAACTTGAGGCGAGGGAGCACATGGCTCTGGTACTTGGACAGTGGCAGGAAGGTGAAGATGTGGCTGTAAGGGTACACTCCTGCAATCTGCTCGGCGACATTTTCGCTGCGAACCCGGATCCTCAGAGTGTAAGCCTCCAGCAATCTCTTTCAGTAATTGCCCGCGAAGGAAAGGGAGTGCTTGTTTATATGAATCACATCCACGCAGGTCACAGTGTTCTGGATGAGATGAAAGAAAGTCTCGCCTGGACAGCCTCGCAACCGGTCGGGAACAAACCCATGGACAGCCGGGAATTTGGAATAGGAGCTCAAATACTGAGAAATCTGGGCGTTACCCGAATGAAGCTGATTACCAACAATCCTACCCGCCGTTCGGCCATTGAAGGATATGGACTGGATATCGTTTCCAGTATTTCCACTTCCGGTCATTAACAGTCCGGAATTTGCTTCCGGACTACTTCACAACATTCAATAACCCCAAAAACCTGCAATGGAATAGCTATTGCCGGTTCCTGTGACTTTGAAATCCTTCGTTGCGGGTCATTCTGTCCCCTCATGACGATTTTCTGAAGTGTGACGTGGGATAAATAAAAAAGGCCTCCTGACGGAGGCCTTCGCATTCGCTTTCAGGCTAAGCTTATTTCTTCTGGAACTTGGCGTACTTGTTCTTAAACTTGTCAATACGACCGGCAGTATCCACAAACTGCATTTTACCAGTGAAGAATGGGTGTGAAGTATGGCTGATCTCCAATTTGATCACAGGGTACTCATTACCATCTTCCCAGGTCATGGTTTCCTTTGTAGCAGTAGTGCTGCGTCCGAGGAAGGCATATTCGTTAGACATATCCTTGAAAATCACTTTCCTGTAACTCTCGGGATGGGTATCTTTCTTCATGGCGTATCGCTTTTTCGTTAAAACGGGCGGCAAATATACATCATCTTTCCGGATTTAGGATGCCTCTCGTTAAAATTCACGCCGTATTCCCCACCTTTGTGCCTCAACATGCCGCGAATACTGCGAATTATCAATCGTTTCAACCTGGGTGGGCCTACCTACAATGCAGCCTATCTGAGCCGTTATTTACCCCCGGAATTCGAGACAAAGTTAATTGGCGGAGTGCCACAGCCGTCGGAGGCACATAGTGGTTTCATTCTGGACAACCTGGGGGTACCCTACGAGGAAATTCCGACGCTCGGGCGATCGATCAATCCGGCCGATGATTTCCGCTCTTTCATGCGGATCAGATCCATTATCAGGGAATATAAGCCTGATATCGTCCACACTCATGCAGCCAAAGCAGGTGCCCTTGGAAGAATTGCCGCCCGTATGGCCGGAGTGCCCGTCATCATACACACCTTTCACGGGCATGTCTTTGATGGCTACTTCAGTTCATGGAAAAGTTCCCTTGCCAGAATGGCTGAGCGGAAACTTGCAGGTATCTCAACTGCTATCATCGCCATCAGCGAAACCCAGAAATACGACCTCACCGTTAAGTATGGCATAGCTCCTCCGGAAAAAGTTCATGTGATTCCTCTTGGCCTCGATCTGGACCGTTTTCAGATAAACGTTGCTGAAAAGCGGAAACAATTCCGACATCGCTATGAACTTGATGATGTCGATGTTGCCATAGGCATTATAGGAAGACTGACTGCGATAAAACAACATGAGCTATTTATCAAATCGATTCAGCATTGTCTTGCCGGCGGAGTAAAATGCAAAGCCTTTATTATAGGAGACGGTGAACGGTTCGATGAACTGAAACAACTATGCCTTGATCACGGATTGCGTATTTCTGACAATTCAGCAAAACAGGCGGATATCGTATTTACATCCTGGCTCCGGAATGTTGATGAGGTATGTGCAGGTCTGGACATAGTGTCATTAACCAGCCTGAACGAAGGAACACCTGTAAGCCTTATTGAAGCACAAGCCACATCCCGTGCTGTAATCTCGACCCGTGTTGGAGGTGTGGCCGACGTGATAGTAAACAACCGCTCCGGAATCATCGTAGATTCATTCGATCATGTAAAATATGGAAATGCCATTATTTCGTTGATAAATCAACCTTCATTGAGAATTGAAATGGGGGTGGAAGGAAGAAATTATGTCCTTGAAAGGTTCAGTAAAGAGCGACTTGTGCGTGATATGGATATGCTCTACAAATCTCTGCTGTCAAAGCATACAGGATAAATTAAATCTCCCTCATACATCTCAATTCACATCGGGATGTTTGAAACTGCATTCCAGTAACCTATAGCCGAAAGACCCTCTGTATAGTTTTGGCATGAAGACATTGATTCTTCACGCCATGATTAAATACTCCATCGTTCTCATAAACTTCATCGGTGTCCTCTTCGCCGGTTTGTTCAGTGAAGATGGTGTGACCGTTGACCATCGAATCCCTGCTGTCATTCATCCGGGAGAAAAGATCGCAGTCCCTGTTGAAATCAATAAATCACAGATTGCAGGATTTGCCAAACTCGAAGTAGCCGTTCCTTCCGGTTTCACTGCTTCCGCCGGTGAAACAAAAGGAGCTTCATTTACTTTTAGCAAGCAGCAGGCGAAATTCATCTGGTTCGAACTTCCTGCAGAAGAAGTATTCACTGTTACATACTATCTCGAACCTACTGCCGGTACACTTGGTAAGTTTAACGTAGGAGGTACTTTCTCATGGGTTAAGACAAATCAAAGAGTGGACTACACCATTCCATCTAAGAGCATTGAGGTGGTTGAAGGAGAAGCTGTAGCTGCAAGCACACAGGAAACAGCACCTTCCCCTGTCGCAGAAAACGTTCCTTCACTGACTGAAACAAGTGAATCTGTCATGAACTCATCTGCTCCGGTTGTGTCAGATTATCAGCCCGGTCAGAATGAAGTTATCTGTTCTCGTTCTGTTACCATGCTTTCTGAAACTGAAGCTCAGGTAAATCTGAACATTCAGATTGATGGCATCAAGGGCTTCGTGAAAGTATTTGAAGTGGCTCCTACAGGATGTACTGCCCTCAGGGAAACAGATGGAGGTGCAGTAGTAACTCCTGATAAGAATACAATTAAGTTCTTCTGGTTTGAAGTACCTCAGACACCACAGATTGCTCTTAGCTATAAGATTCGCTGTGGCACACCAATGTCTGGTGCTCCGAATATCATTGGTAAGGTATCCTACATCCATGACAACGAGCCCATCGAGCGCGATGTCATTAATGTTGGCTCTGCTCCTGCTCCTCCGGTTGTGGTAAATCCTGTGAAAGAAAATCCGGACAGCGGAAACACTGCCATGAACAATCCGCCGAAGAACACTACTACAGAACCCAAGACCACTCCAAAGCCTGCTGTTACCTCCGTGCCCGATCCGGAAAACGGCGTGACATATAAAGTACAGATTCTTGCAGGACACAAAGTGGTGAACAAGTCGTATTTCAATGCTCGTCACAACTACAATGAGAATTTCGGAATCGAAAATCATGAAGGCTGGGTGAAATACACAACCGGCAAATTCAACGAATACAAGAGGGCGCGCGACGAACGCGAACGTCTTCGCGATAGCTATGGTACTCTGCCCGGTCCGTTTGTGACCGCTTATAATAACGGAGAAAGAATTACAGTTCAGGAGGCCCTGCTGATCAGCAAGCAGCAGTGGACACCCTGATGAAGAGTTTACTACGTCCGTAGTAATTTGGTTAATTAATAGAATTTGTTTAGGTAATTTAGTCAGGAACCCCGGCAACGGCACGGGGTTTTTGATTTTTATATCTGGCTGATCTACAGACTTGTTGAGGAAATTTCATGTCGGCGTGTATATACGTCGTTCCACTTATCGAACTTTGTAACTATGGGTCCGTGGAATTCATTTATTAAAGGATATGCTTCCTGGCTCAGGCTGGAAAAAGGACTCTCCAAAAATTCGATAGAAGCCTATATCGCGGATGTGAGCAAACTTGCATCATTTGTCGGAGCCGCCAGCCCAGCAATTAATCCGCTGACCGTTTCTGATCAGGACATCAGGCAATTTCTCAAGTGGCTGCATGAAATTGGGCTGTCTCCCACTTCTCAATCAAGGATCATTTCCGGACTTCGTTCCTTTTTCTCATACCTGATTATTGAGAATCAGATCCGGACCGATCCAATGGAATTCATCGAAATACCCAGAACAGGACGAAGGCTTCCCGATTATCTGAGCGTCGATGAAATAAACAGAATCATTCAGTCTGTCGACCTCAGCAAACCGGGAGGCACCCGTAATCGCACCATGCTCGAGGTATTGTACAGCTGCGGACTGCGCGTGTCCGAACTACTCGATCTGAAGATTTCCAACATCTCTCTCGACGAAGGATTCCTCCGTGTCGTAGGAAAGGGTAACAAGGAAAGACTCGTCCCGGTGGGCAAACAGGGACTGATATGGATAGGACACCTGCTTGATGAAAGAAAGCACATTTCACCTGCAACCGGTCACGAAGACTTTCTGTTTCTCAATGCCCGCGGCAAAAAAATGACACGCATGACTGTGCTCAATATCATCAGAACACAACTCGCCATTTGTGCGATAAAGAAGCATGCAAGCCCACATACATTCAGACACAGCTTTGCCACACATCTGGTTGAGGCCGGAGCCGATCTGCGCGCAGTGCAGGAGATGCTCGGGCATAGCAGCATAACAACAACTGAGATATACACCCATCTCGACCGGCACAGGCTTCGCGATGAGATAATGTCATTTCACCCGCGCTATTCAGGCAAATTTGCCAAATGATCGTGGTACATTTACTTCCATGAGAAGAGCCTTTATCATAGTTTCCCTATTCCTTCCAATTGCACTGGGCTGTCAAACTAACCTGAGGATTATGTCCTATAACCTGTTGCAGTTTCCTACCGGAAATCTTGAGGGACGCACGGATACTCTGGCGAACATTTGTGATTATTACCGTCCGCACATCCTGCTCATCCAGGAGCTCAAAAATGCCCAGGGTCTCAGTGATGTAACAGCCATGATGAATCAACTGGGATATGGCAGCTTCGACTACGGCACGTTTGTGCCCCAGCAGTCTAACGGCGGCGGTGGTTCAAATTCATTGCAACAAGGAATCGTTTATGATTCGAATGTCTTTGAACTCAAGTCTGAAAATGTCGTTGTCACAACATACCGCGATGTGAACGAATTTGTCCTGTATGTGGATGATCCTGAACTGGAGAACGGACTTGACACAACCTACCTATACGTATATGTAACTCACCTGAAAAGCTCACAGGGCGCAGATAACCAGACACTCAGACTTGAGATGGTGAATGACTGGCTGGCATACATGGAGGAGAATATTCCTGCCGGATCGCACGTGATTCTTGCCGGCGATTTCAACCTTTACACGAATCAGGAACCCGCCTACATAGCGCTCACCAATGAGGACAATCTCTTTCCCCTTACCGATGTTTTTGCATCGTTTGGTGACTGGAGTGGCTCCGCATTCGCTCATAAAGAAATACTCACACAATCGACTCGCCTAAATCAGATTTATAATGATGGTGCAGGCGGCGGAATGGATGATCGCTTCGACTTCATCCTTCTTTCTTCAAGTCTGTTTGGAGACGATGAAATGATTCAATACTCCACTGGCTCATACAAATCCCTCGGAAATACCGGAAACTGTTACAACATGTCTATAACGGACTGCGCCGATGGCAACGAAGTTCCCTTCGATGTACTTCAGAGCATGTACTACATGAGTGATCACCTGCCTCAGGTATGCAGTCTCACCTATTCCAATGCCTTAAATACCCATCAGGCTGTTATACAGCAAAGCGACGCCAGGATTATGTATTTCAGTCACGATCAGAACGCACTTGAACTCTGGACAGGCACACTCAGTGGTCTTTGTGATATCAGCATATTCAATGCCTCCGGACACCTGATCAGCAAGTCTCAGCAAACTCTGCAGGCTTCTTCAGGCACAGTTATCCCATTTGAGGCCCAGGGTTCGGGCATGTATATCATCGAAATTTCCAACGGAAATCAAGTCTTCAGAGACCGTTTCGTTGTCTATTGAAATGGCTCAGAACTTTCCGACCAAACCGAAGCCGAACTCCCAGCCGCTCAGACTCATATCCCACCTGGCATCATCGGGATCAATGGCTACATCATAAGCGCTTAGTGTCTTTTGATTCAAACTGTAGCCATTCCGGCCAAGAGAGGCGTACAAGCCTATGTGCTTGCCGAAATAATGCCGGTATCCGAGTTGAAGTCCGAAATGTCCCCCAGCCCAGGTACCTTCAAACTTTGGATGGACGTCTCTCTCAACACGCAGGGCCGCCGGACCGAATGCCAGACGGAGATGCAGGTCGTTTCTCACCTTTTCAAGAAGGTGAAATGAAACCAGAAAATCAAACACATTGGTCCTGTTGGTCTCTCCGGCCTGATCCGTGAGATAATGCCCGTTTCTGAATGCTATCCCACCTGAAAAGCGATTGGTGAAACAATATTCTACACTCAGGGGATAAAACACTGCACCGGCAGTGTCAACGTAAGAGGAATCTGCTCCGTACAAATTCGTATTAATCTCATTGAAGTAAAGACCACCTTCCCAGCCAAGTTGTACAATCCAGTTGCCCTTCGCGCTGGTGGTATTTTCCAGGCCACCGGGATCAGGATTTGACAGGCCCGTGTTGCCATTGGTTATTTGAGAAACTGCATGCTGAGCCAGCAATGCAAAGAGCAGAAACAAAAAATTCTTATTCATATGATAGTGGTTAGTCGTGAAACTTCTTTACCCCCGCTTCTATTGCCAATGGCAATGAATTCTCGGATGGAGGCACAGGGCAGGAGTATTTGGGGTTGTAGGCGCAGTATGGATTGTAACACTCATTGAAATCCAGGACGCGCTTATCAAGATCACCTATGCGCATGTCGAGATACCTCCCGCCTCCATAGGTGGACTCACCATTCGTCAGATCGGTGAAAGGAAGAAAAAGGTAGTCTTCATAACCTGGCTTTGCACTGATCTCCTTGTTCTGATAAACAGTGAGTTCGCATTTCTTGCCCCTGACCTTGAATTTCAGTGTGCCATACGGCACATAAACCGGAGTTCTGGTCGTGGTGGTTTTCATCTTGAATTCCTTGCCATCCTTGATCTTTTTGAACTTCATTTTTACCCGGTAATCTTCGTTCACAGGGAAATAATCCAGTCCATGGAAATTGGTCAGTTCATCATCCGGAAGTATCGTGGTTTCAGGGTTTGAGAATTCTGCGTCTTTCTCCTTTCTCTTCTTTTCGACAAGATCCTGCCATGTTTCCTGAGCCCGGCTGCCCACAGCTCCGGAAATCAGAATCGCTGCTGAGATAAAAAACACCCTGAATATTTGCTTCATGACGATAACCTTTTAGACGCAGCCAAAGTAAAAGATTTTGAAAAGTTCCAATATGAAATTGACATTATCAACCCTGCTGTTCCTGTGCATACCTGTCTTGATGGGTGCACAAGACCTGAAAGTTCTGGATTATGCTCCCCAATTCGCTAAGGAGAAAATCTCTGAAAGGCGTTGCCATGTCATTTCATACAAAGGCAACAGCCCTACAGATACGATGTTACTCACCATTGAAAAATTTGATCAGAGCGGAAGGGTTACGGAATGTACTGAGTACATGAGAGGGCAGCGCCAGAAGTCGCACTATCTCTATTCATATGACAAATCTGGGCGCATATCCGGTTCACAAGTAGAGTTTTATTCTCTGCCAGGCGAGAACGTCGAGCTTGTATGTTCCTACGACAGCCGCGGAAAGCTGATTTCAAGAAAGCCTGCACGCACCATACCGGGCTTCTGGATTGAAGAATCTTATGTTTACAATGCTTCAGGTGTAATCGTCGAAACGAAACAAGCCTACGACTCGGGAGGCAAGGCGGTCATCTTGCCACTTTCGGCATACCCGCAAACCCTGAAAGCTCTGGATAACTCCCTCACTTACATTTACGATCAGCACCAGTTGCTCATACTTCACCGGCTCTTTAATGAGCGGGGCGAAATGCATCAGGTGAAATCGTACTCTTTTGTCCGGAATTGAAAATCCCGGTTTTCAGCCATTAACCGCGAACCAGTTTCTTGTACTTGATCCTGTGCGGCGTAGTGTCGCCAAGTCGCTTGAGCTTATTCTCTTCATATTCTGAGAAGGTGCCTTCAAAGAAGTAAACCTGAGAATCTCCTTCAAACGCCAGAATGTGAGTACATATCCTGTCGAGGAACCAACGGTCGTGAGAGATCACCACGGCACAGCCAGCGAAGCTCATAATTCCCTCTTCAAGTGAACGAAGGGTATTCACGTCAATATCGTTCGTAGGCTCGTCGAGCAGCAACACGTTAGCTTCCGTTTTCAGCGTCATGGCCAGGTGGAGTCGATTTCTCTCACCACCGGAGAGTACACCGCACTTCTTCTGCTGATCCGAACCCATGAAGTTGAATTTGCTGCAATAGGCCCTCGAATTGATAGTCTGACTACCGATGTCAATGACTTCATTGCCTCCTGAAATCACTTCATAAACGCTCTTCTCAGGATCGATGTCTTTATGTCGCTGATCGACGTATCCGATTTTCACCGTTTCGCCGACTTTAATGCTTCCAGCATCCGGGTTCTCTTCGCCCATGATCATCCTGAAGAGGGTCGTTTTACCCGCACCGTTCGGACCAATCACACCAACGATACCCGCTGGCGGAAGTTTGAACGAAAGGTCTTCAATCAGAAGCTTTTCTTCGAAGCCCTTGGTCACGTGATCAAAAATGATCACTTCATTTCCGAGACGCGGTCCGTTAGGAATCGGAATTTCCAGTTTGGCTTCCTTCTCACGTTCGCTTTCGGACATCATGCTCTCATAATTCTGGAGACGGGCTTTGTTTTTGGCATGACGACCCTTCGGGTTTGTGCGCACCCACTCCAACTCGCGCTCAAGGAACTTGCGGCGCTTGCTTTCCTGCTTTTCTTCATCAGCCAGTCGCTTGCTCTTCTGTTCGAGCCAGCTCGAGTAATTGCCTTTCCATGGAATACCCTCTCCCCTGTCAAGTTCAAGTATCCAGCCTGCAACGTTATCGAGGAAGTAACGGTCGTGCGTAACCGCCAGCACTGTTCCGGTGTAGCGGCTAAGGTGCTGTTCCAGCCACATTACGCTTTCCGCGTCAAGGTGGTTGGTGGGCTCGTCGAGAAGGAGTACGTCCGGATTCTGGAGAAGCAGGCGGCACAGGGCCACCCTTCTGCGTTCACCACCTGAGAGCACTCCGATCTTCTGATCTTCGGGCGGACAGCGCAAAGCGTCCATCGCAATGGATAATTTGGTATCCAGATCCCAACCTCCGAGAACTTCAATTTTATCCTGCACAGCTGCCTGACGGTCCATCAGCGCCTGCATCTTATCGGGGTCGTTCAGGATTTCCTCATCCATGAACTTATTGTTGATCTCTTCGTATTCCTTCAGAGCATCGGTAATAGGCTTTACACCTTCTTCGACAATCTCACGCACCGTCTTATTGTCGTCAAGTTGAGGCTCCTGTGGCAGGTAACCCACCGAATAACCGGGCGACCACACCACATCACCCTGAAAATTCTTGTCAAGGCCGGCGATAATTTTCATTACGGTCGATTTACCGGCACCATTCATACCCAGAATTCCAATCTTGGCTCCGTAGTAAAATGAGAGATAAACATCCTTGATGATGTGCTTTCCCTGAGGGGTGTACTTGTTTACACCGACCATGGAAAAAATGATCTTCTTATCGTCTGACATGCTTTTTCGAAAAATTTACGGGCGCGAAGATACGGCCGGCAAGAGGATCTCCGGCTGGAATCAGGGGCTTACAGAATGGGAAACAAATATCAGGGGGCAAGTCTGGAAACGAACCACTCGAAATCTGCATCTACCTTGTAAATGAGACGGTCGTGCAACCTGCTTGGCCTTCCCTGCCAGAATTCGAAATAGTGGGGCACTACGCGGAAACCTCCCCAATGAGGTGGTCTGGGCACTTCCGGTCCGGGATACATGCCCTGATATTTCTTCACAGCCTCCTCGAGTTCTTCCCGTGTGCGCACTTCTGAACTCTGAATACTGGCCCAGGCGCTTATCTTGCTGTCGTATGGCCGGCTGTTGAAATAACCGTCGGATTCGGCCTCGCTCACCTTGTTGGCCACACCATATACCCGAACCTGCCGCTCAAGGGTATTCCAGTAGAAATTCATGCAGATCTTATTACAGAATTCCAGTTCGCGCCCCTTGTTGCTGGTATAGTTGGTGAAAAAGAGCAAACCTGAGCGATCAAGGCCCCTGAGGAGCAAAACTCGCGAATGAGGAAACCCATTGCTGCCCACTGTAGCCAGATTGAAGGCATTGAAATCGGGAATGTTCTCCTTCTCGGCCTCTGCCAGCCAAAGATTGAGCTGGTCAAAAGGGTTGGGTGATGCTTCGCTTTCCAGCAAAATAGATTTGCTGTAATCACTGCGCATGCTGGATAGCTTATTCTCATCAAATTCTTTCATGGCCTTCAACTCTGAGTGCCGAAAAGTACACAATTGCTGCAGGAGATTGTAATGACTTCGGACAGGATTTTTATGGATAACCATCTATCAACGAAAAAGGGCCATCCCTGCGGACAGCCCTCTTTCTGAAACAGTATTAGTGAAACAGTTACTTCTGAACGATAAGGGATTTGCTTTCCTGCTTTCCTTCAGCAGTGAGCACAACCTTGTATGTACCACCAGACAGCGCCGGAGTCAGCATGAGGCGATTTCCGCCTATCATCATGCCCTCATTTACCTGAAGTGAATGAGCCTTTCTTCCTGATGCATCGAAAATGTCAACAATTACATCTCCTTTAGAGAAATCAATGTTGTTCTTGAACTGAACATGGAAGAGGTTCTCGCGGATCGGGTTAGGGAAAATATCCCATGAGTTATTGTCTGTCTTGATAGCAGACGCAGTTCCGTGACCCTGCTGGAAGATGTTATCGTTATTGTTGTTGGTAGTTCCCTCGCAGCTATTGTCATCGAATGTAGCCTGAGCATTGAAGTTCGACGCAGCTGAGTCTGTGCAACCGAAGATTTGAGCATTCTCGGTGGTAAAGGTGAGACCTGTTCTCTGCCAACCCACCTGAGGCTCAGTCCAGCCCTGAAGGTTCAGTGTACCTGAAGCAGTACCGGTTGTTGTAAACTGGCCAAGCAATACCAGACCCAGTTCATTCGGCGCACATTTTTCATCAGTTGGGAGCAGGAACCACGCACCATTGTTAACCATGATGGTACCTCCTGTTTCGAAATCGGTAAAATCAACTCCAAGATCCCACATATCGTTGCCTTCACCATTTTCATAACCGAGTGTGATCCATGTGTCATAGGCCAACTCAGGAGACAAAGCAAGCGCAGCATCACTGATATTCAGGGTAGAATTTCCACCAAAAGGGTGGTTGTAGAACGGAGCAGTGCTCTCGATCATAAGTGGATTTTCGGTATCTCCCCATACAGCGTGTACGGTTGGGAAACCTTCGGGAAGCACGGCATAAACACGGTAGGTATTACCAGGAACCAGCCCCTGATTATCCACTTTTTGAACGATTAACTGGACATCGTTGGCCTGTGCCAGAGAGGCCATAAGCGCGCCCATTAAAACAACAGCTGCTTTTTTCATGTTTGTCGGTTTTGGTTAGAATTCAAATATAAAAAATCTTTTACGTAAAGCCATATGATATGTTTCAGTCTTCCACATAATTCTTCTCACTTTGAAAGACGAAGCAAATCTGCACATACTCAACACATTCCGTGCCGGGTTTTGAGTAATCGGCCACTTTTATCTTTTGAATGGTAATGCGGGATGAGTATTTGACATAGTCTAAGTTTGCCGGAAACATATTTTAGAGGTCAATTCATGGAAATTCAGAATTATATCTGCGGTGAGTGGATAAGCGGCTCGGGAAACGGGACCACATTGTCAAATGCCGTTACAGGTGATGTAATCGGTATTGCGGGCACGGGTGGTATCGATTTCGGACAAGTGCTTCAGTATGGGCGCTCCAAAGGAGGGCCTGCACTCAGGAAAATGACTTTTCATGAAAGAGGCAGGATGCTGAAGCAACTGGCCTTCTACCTTTCTGAGCGGAAAGCTGAATATTACCGCGTGAGTTATATGACCGGTGCCACCCGGGTCGACAATATGATAGACATCGACGGTGGAATCGGGACATTGTTTGCATATTCAAGCCTGCGTCGCCAATTCCCCAACCTGCCGTATTTGTATGATGGTGAAATGGCCAAGTTGTCCAAAAACGGGACTTTTATCGGTCATCACATTGCTGTGCCGAAAGAGGGTGTGGCCATTCATATCAATGCCTTCAACTTTCCGGTATGGGGCATGCTGGAAAAAGTTTCTGTTAACCTGCTCGCCGGAATGCCGGCTGTTGTGAAACCAGCCACCATCACCAGTTATCTGGCGGAGGTTGTCGTTCGGGATATCATTTCATCCGGAATTCTTCCCGAGGGAAGTCTTCAGCTGCTCTGCGGCTCCGCGGGAGATATACTCGACCACGTGGGCTCTCAGGATGTGGTAACCTTCACCGGATCGGCCTCCACAGGGCGCAAACTCAAGGCACACCCGCGAATTATCCAGGAGTCAGTTCCTTTTAACATGGAGGCTGATTCTCTGAATGCCGCAGTGCTGGGGCCCGACGCTGAGCCGGGATCGGAAGAATTCGATCTTTTCATCAAGGAAGTCCGAAAGGAAGTGGTAACTAAGTGCGGCCAGAAATGCACCGCGATCAGAAGAATCATAGTCCCGGAGAATTGGATTGAAGATGTGCATATTGCCCTGGGACAGGCATTGAGTAAGACCGTAATCGGCGATCCGCTCAACGAAAAAGTGAGAATGGGTTCGCTTGCAGGTCTCGATCAAAGACGAGATGTTCTGGAAAGACTCGATCAGTTGAAACAGGTGTCAACAGTTCTTTACGGAGACCCCGATAATTTTGATGTTGTCGGAGCGGATGCGGAAAAAGGCGCTTTTATGCCCCCGGTTATCCTGCTCAATGAAAAACCATTTGAAGGTTTGGCCTCTCATGAAATTGAGGCCTTCGGTCCTATCAGCACCATCATGCCATACCGCGATGTGGAAGAGGCTGTGGCGCTCACCAAACTCGGTAAAGGCTCACTGGTGTGCAGCATTACCACATTTGATGATGATGTTGCCCGGGACTTCGCTGTGGGTGCATCATCGCATCACGGACGTATACTCATACTCAATCGCGAGAACGGAGCTGAAAATACCGGGCATGGTTCTCCTCTGCCACTTCTGGTTCACGGTGGTCCGGGTCGAGCCGGTGGTGGCGAAGAAATGGGTGGAAAACGAGGCGTGATGCACTATATGCAGCGCACGGCCATCCAGGGTACGCCCACAACCATCGGACATATCACCGGTGTCTATCAGCAAAACGGACGTCAGCGCGAAGCACACCCCCATCTGTTCAGACAACATTTTGAAGAACTTGTGGTTGGAGATACCGTGTACACACATAAACATACCGTTTCAGAAGCTGACATTGTGAATTTCGCGAATGTGAGCGGAGATAACTTCTATGCCCATATGGATGCCACTTCCCTTGAAGGCACTCCTTTTGAGCGACGCGTTGCTCACGGGTATTTTGTTCTGTCGAAAGCCGCCGGTCTGTTTGTCGAACCTCGCAAAGGTCCGGTTCTGCTCAACTATGGTCTTGAAGAGGCCAGATTCACCAAGCCTGTTTATCCGGGTATGACCATTGGCGTGAAGTTTACCGTCAAGGAAAAAATTGATCAGGAAAAAAGAAATCCTGAGGATGTAGCCAAAGGCATCGTGAAGTTTCTTGTAGATGTTTATGATGAGACCGGAGAAACAGTTGCACTTGCCACCATTCTGACCATAGTGAAGAAACTCAATCAGGATTAGAAACCTTATTCATGGGGTACCTCCGACTGTTCATCATACTGACATGTATTCTCGCTGCCAGTCAATTACCGGCGCAGGAGCGTGGGGAGTATATTCACATGGACAGCTTAATCAACGGCGACTGGCTCATTGAAGATCTGGAATTCCTGCGCGAGAAAATCTTTGAGTCGCATCCGCTTCCCGGAGGATACGCAGGAGATTCTTTGCTGGAGAGTGCTTTCGAAAAAGCCATTCAGGAGGCTGCTCCGGGAATGAAGTACGCCGACTTTATTCGAGTGGTGCAGAGAACAATCATGACCCAGCTCGACAGCCACACTACAGTTGATTTTGGAAATGTCCGGGAAAAAGGACTGCTGGACAACAAGAGACTGACGCCTCTTCAATTCGGATTTGATGGTCAAGACCTCTGGATAAAATCAGATGCACTCGACTCATTGCCCAAGGGAACAAAACTTCTCAAATGGAATGGTATCGACGCCAGTGAACTGATTAAAATCCCGCGTGAATACGCTTTCACAGAAGGAGATGCCGGTATCAGCAGGATGCGCGTAGAAACGGCCCTGCTGCCCATCATCATGATGATGAATGGCATTACCACCCACACGAACAAGCTCCAGGTAATTCTTCCCGGGGATACCCAGATAGTCAATAAAGTATATCCGGGTTTTCTGAAGGAGGCCATTGCGAAAATGCGCTCCGTGAAGAAGAAATCACCCCTTAAAGAATTCAAGGACCAGTTCTCATACACCTATTACGAAGACATTGATCTCGGAGTGCTGAAGGTTGGAACCTTTGTTCCGCTGAACAGCATCCAGGGACCGAATCGTTTTTATCGCAAGACTTTTCGTGAGATCAGGCGCAATGGTGTAAAGAATCTCGCCATTGACCTTCGCGACAATACGGGTGGATCATCTGCCAATGTGGAGTTTCTGGCCTCTTTTTTATTTGAAGACGGACATAACGCTCCCGACAACATTATTTACCGTCAGAGTGAGTTGGCCAAACAGCGCAACCGCCGCAATTCATGGTTCATTTGGAAGGCCTTTTACAAAATGAGTCAGGACGAGAATGTAAAAGCTTTTCTCAGGGCTGATGCACTGGATGAAGGTGATATCGATACAGTCTATTTCAAGGAGCCGGTGATGCAAAAGTCTGACTATGTCTATGACGGCAACTGTTATGTATTCATCAATGGACTGACTGCCTCGGCTGCAGTTGACTTCTCCGGTTCGATGCGCAAACGCGGGAGAGCGATGATTGTAGGAGAAGACTGCATGGGTTCAGGACACGGAACGTGGGGGAATCCGGTATCCTTATATCTGCCCAAGACCGGACTCATGCTGAGTCTGGCTACCATACGCTACAACTCCGACAGATCATTCGATATGACGCGGGAAGCACTTAAACCCGATATTCTGGTAAGGGAATATGCAGACGATGACGCTGCGAACCGCGATGCCTGGATTGAAAAGATGAAGGAAGTTCTTGCCGGTAAACCTCACTGACATCCTGAGGTGAGGAAAGTGAATCGCAATGGCTTTAACTCATATCCCTTCTCTCTGAGTAATCTTATCATTCCGGCCTCGCCGCCAAGGTGACCGGCACCAACTGCACAGAAGACTTTAGCAGTCGAAGTGAGTTCGATGAATCTCGAAGCCATGGTCTCATTTCTCCTATTGATGAGGGCATCCATCATATCAGAAGACATTTCCTGTTCAGCCATTAGTACCTGCATCCGGTCTATGTCCTGAGAGTGATATACTTCCCTCATTTCCTGAAGACCACGGATGACTGAATCCGGATTAAGCGCAATTTCAAGAAGCATGGTGGCCTGCTCTTTCAGTGTCATGGAATTGACAACATTCAATTGCTCCTCGATGCTTTCGAGGCCCGTTGCCTTTCTCGCAGCCATCTGGAACCTCATATCCATGGGCTGCGAAAATCGCGGAACAGTATCGAGGGTAGAAAACAGTGTGCCCATCAAAAAAAATGGTTTCAGCTTCTGATAAAAAGGCCATTGAGCCTCCCCTATCCGGGGCTTGACAAATACTTCAAGCTTTGAATAATCCTCAGCAGAAAAGAGCTGAGACAGCACTGTATCCTTCATAACCGACGAACCCATCATCCTCATCATTGCCCCGGTATCTGTCATGTCCAGCTCTCCGGCTACAATGTCACAGGAATTCAAAGCATTCCAAACTTCATCTGAAAAACAATTGAGTGAACTATCCTGAAGGTGAATGGTGCCGAAGAGATAGTGCTTCACTTCCGGTTGCTCCGGATTGACCACTTCCCAGAACAATGATTTCTCCGTCTGTGATATGCCCTGAAATGAAAACAGGGCACACACTATAACCCAAACAAAAATTCTTTTCATCCCGTAAAAATAAGAACCGGCTCACATCTGATCAATACTTCGGGACAACAGCATTGGCGCCAATACCCGCCTCAACAGCTGAAACAACGAACCCATCGCTGCTCAGTTGTATTACATCTGACGGACTTACGAAATCTGGTATAGTGGTGAGGAAAATATTGCCCGTTGCCGGATCAACATCTACAGTATAATAAGGACCTCCAGAGAACATCACTGCACCTGACAAAGCATCGGATACATCAATTTTCATCAGGTTCTCATTCACGAATAATAAATCCTGTCCATCGGCCGTAACGGCCAGACTCTGGGGATGCTCTCCCTCTGCGCCTGCACTTACCTGCAAATCCACCGAAAAGGTTTCGGGATTGATTCTGCACAGATATGGAGAGGTGTGTCC
>JBEAZL010000187.1:0-4019 GCA_041170085.1 Bacteroidota bacterium | reverse complement strand
AGATCCAGTTCAGGAAGGGGGATAATGGATATATCAACGACATCGCTGTTGGAACACATTCCGTTTTGCACCGAAACCCCGTACGTGCCTGCATCACTCACTGTGATGGCATCTGAAACTTCACCTGTGCTCCAGTTTCCGGTGTAGTTGATTTCCAGAATAGTGTTTGTGCCCACGCAGATTTCCTGATCGTCACCAAGATCGAACTCCGGAAATGCATCTGCCTGAACAGATATTTCATCGCTGGTAACGCATCCATCAAGTGTGTACACATAGCTGTATGTGCCCGTTACATTGACACTTAGTGTGGCTGCTGTTTCGCCTGTGTTCCACAATACAACAGCGCCAGGATTCAGCACTACGGTCTCCGTTTCGCAAATCTGGATATCCGGTCCTAAATCTGTTACCGGGAACACAACCTGTTCCACTATGAATGTATAGGACGCCTCACAGATGTTGTCGGTGTGAGATACCTCGTATGTGCCCGCCTCATCTATGGTTGCTGTAAAGCTGGTGCTATTCAGGGGTGACCATGTCGTCGTCCATGGGCCCGCGTCGGTGCTGATAATAAGTTCTTCATTTGGGCATATCAGATAGGATGGCTCAGGAACGAACCAGTTTGGAATGGCCTGTGTCTGAGCGGTTCCCTCGAATGTCGCTGCGCATCCGGCAGCATTCGTCAAGGTGACCGTGTAAGTGCCTGCTTCTGTAACCTCAATTGTCGCTCCGCTTGTACTTCCTGATATAGATCCGTCTGATGTACTCCATTGATAGCTAATGCCAGTATTGGTTGAGTTGACCTCGAGCGTGCCTGTCTGGTCTTCACAGAAGATGGCCGGACTGATGGGGTCGGCAGTTGGATAAGGGTCAACCTGTACTGTAATCACATCGGATTGCTGGGCACCGCAAAGGTCAGTGTAGGTAACGGTATAGGTTGTGGTCTGTTCAGGTGATGCAATCGGATTTTGTATTGCCGGATTGTCGAGCCCCTCCTCCGGAGTCCAGCTATACGCTCCGTCTTCGGGCCCGGAAGCAATGAGCTGTGCTGTCTCACCCGGACAGATACTGACGTCATCGCTGGTTCCTAGAATGTACTCTGAAAGGCAAACAGTCTGAAGGTTGAACAATGCGCCTGTTGATCCGGTAAAGCCCCAGTAAACAGATGTCGTTCCGTTAAATATGGAACCTACGAGGTCAATTTGCATGGAGAGCCGCAACACGCAATCGAAATAACAGGATATAGTCTGGCTCGGTTCGTCCCAGGTGATGCGAACAATATGGTCAGCGCCATCTTCTACATTGGCGGAAATTGAAGAAGTCTGCACGGGGCCAAGCAAATTATCTGCGTTGTAGTGGTTTACATTTCCGTTTTTGAGAAATGCGAGGTGGTCGGCGGCTAGATCACCAAAGTCGCTGTTTTGATAAGTATCGAATTCTATTCCGAATGAAGGCATGAAACCCCCGAAGCCCATACCACCTCCATTAAAGCCCATGGCATTGGTACCTACGGTTTGCATAACGAACACCATTCCGTCTGCACCGTTAATATCCACGCTGCCATAGTTCATCACAAACTCAAGATCGAAAGACTGTGTTAAGTCGAGAAGGTTGCTGTACCAAACGGTGCCGTTTTGCCAGCCCTGGGCGGGAGTTACGGCATAGCAGTCGTTTCCGAGTGCCTGAGCATTCCCGTTGAGGAAGTACTCCTGCGCCTGCACGACTGAGTCGGACAGAAAGAATATGGCTATGTAGAGAAGGTATTTCAAGCCCGGGCGCGAAAGTGTAAAGATGACACTTTTTGTTGGAATTACTATAATGGCAGCTCGGCCTGTCAGCGTAAGCCTGAGAATTACAGATTAAATGATAACCGGAACATATTGCTTGAAATGAGAATTGCACCCCTACAGGGCGCGTGTCATCTCGTTCATCCCATAGCTATGACAATGTTGCCCCGATGGGGCAATAACCCCAAATTTTGGATTGGATCATCTGTTGCTGGCTCGAGAAGTTGTGAAATCGATATATGTTGATATGGTCAGAGCTTTCTCCGCCCCGTAGGGGTGATATCCTCATAGCACGATTTGCAGCGAGTTTTCTCCAGCCCCGTAGGGGTTGAATTATCATGTAATCGGGAATATTTGGATGATTTATTATTTCTTCCATCCCGCAGGCATTGAATTATCCGAAGACATTTCCGGCGAGCGTTTGCTGATGTAATTCTGGTATGAATTGTCAAATAAATCATTGTCTTATTTCCAAAATTTGGCATTTCGTTGTCTGAACTCATTCCCTCCCAATACGTTCGCTGAAAACTTTAGTCATGAAAGCTCAAACCTATTCTCAAATCCAGTTTCACCTTGTCTTTTCAGTAAAATACAGAAGACCTTTATTGAAGCCGGAATGGCGCAACGAACTCTTTGCCTATATGGCTGGGATAATAGACAGGAAGGGGCACAAATCATACCTGGTCAATGGCGTTGGTGACCATGTTCATGTATTGTTCAGCACGACTCCGAATGTGAATCTTTCTCATCTCGTTCGAGATTTGAAGACGAGTTCAAGCATCTTTATCAATGAACGTAAATATCTGAATAAGAGATTTGCATGGCAAAATGGATATAGCATTTTCGCTTTTGGCCATAAGGATTTAAATAATTTGTACTCTTATGTCCATAATCAGGAGCAACATCACAAGAATATTTCTTTTGAAGATGAATACAAATTGACATTGACCAATGAGCATGTGCGATATGATGAGCGCTTTTTGTTTGATTCATAAAGGGAAGTGATTTAGTAATGTCATTTCCAGCACAGACTTCCTTTGCTCCATAGTTATATTTAAAATATGCACATGAAATGAGAAATGCACCCCTACGGTGCGCGTGTCATCTCGTTCATCCCATAGCTATGACAATGTTGCCCCGATGGGGCAATAACCACAAATTTTGGATTGGATCATCTGTTGCTGGCTCGAGAAGTTTTGAAATCGATATATGTTAATATGGTCAGAGCTTTCTCCACCCCGTGGGGGTGACATTCTAATGGAACTATTGGCAGCAAGTTTTGCCAGCCCCGTAGGGGTTGAATTATCATGTCATCGGGCATTAATCGGATGAAATGAGAATAGCATCTCCGTAGAATTGATCTGCATTGATTGTCTCATAGCCCGGTTGACAACGAGTTTTCCCAGGCACCGTGGTTGAGGAATTAGCACGGAGATGAATTCAAGAATCTTGTGTTTAATTCAATGACATTACTCATGGGTTGCTCAGACGCGTGCTATGTATCATGATTTTAGGTGAGCAGAATCAGCTGTACGATGAATCATTTTTATTACCTTAGCTCTCGTTAAAACTATCTCTTCTTCCACCCGGGAGGGGTTTTTACGGCTTGCTTGTATACCTGTAGCATTGCGGATTGGTATTTGTATTGCCTGAGTTATGGCTCACAAAAAATGCAAAGGCCTTTAAGCTGTGCAACATTGATTGCCACCACCCTGTTACTGTATTGCTGATTAACCTAAAGTGTGAGAGAAATGACAATTATTCTGGAGACGTTGTCCAGTGTCGAAAACTGGTTCAACCGAAAATTCGGGTGGTTCTTTACAAACGGATCTAAGCGCGGGCAGTTCTGACGGAGGTCTGATTTCAGATTTCTATGCAGACGTTCTGAGCCTCTGTGAAAAACCGCATGGCTTCAAAGCCGCCTTCGCGTCCTACTCCGGAGTTTTTCACTCCGCCAAAGGGTGTGCGCAGATCGCGAAGCAGCCAGCAGTTAACCCAGACAATCCCCGACTCAAGTCGTCCTGACACCCTGTGTGCCCGACTGACATTGCTGGTCCATAATGTGGCTGCAAGGCCGTACTGCGATGCATTAGCCAGCTCAACGGCCTCTTCTTCCGTGTCAAAAGGCTGAAGCGTTACCACCGGGCCGAAAATCTCTTCCTGATTCGTTCTGCACCCAGGCCCCAATCCTTCAAATACAGTTGGCTCCACATAATAGCCATCTTTTAGGGCGCC
>JBEAZL010000186.1:0-6366 GCA_041170085.1 Bacteroidota bacterium | reverse complement strand
AGTTGATTACCCCCTGAATCAGGAACATCAGCTGGATGCTCAATTCGGCAGGCATGCCATGAATAGCAGATGCCAGTCCGTTCAGAATGGTGTCGATGATTTGTCCGTCGCGGGCAACGACGAGCACCGCCCTTGAGATGCAGATAACCAGCGCGGCCGTGAGCATTCCGCTGCACCCCGCTGTGAACTCCCTTACCATGTTTGAAGCAGACATTCCGGTAACCAAAGCACTGACCAGGCCCAGGGCAAGAAAGAGTCCGCCAATCTCGGCAATCTCCCAATTCCATTGAGATGCACCAAAGGGTATCGCAATCAGGGCCGCCAGAAAAAGGAGAACGACAATTTTCCTTCTTGCAGTCAGCTTCAATTCGCCCACTTCGTGATGCTGAAATTTATCTTCAAAGCCATGCAGCAATCCGGATTCAGGATTTCTTGCCACACGAGCGGCATACCATAGTATGAAGGCTATCGTGATAGCGGTAAGAATAATCCAAAGCACAAATCTTATCTCCTCTCCCGACGGAAACGGTATTCCGGAAACTTTCATGGCCACGCCCACACTGAAGGGACTATATGCCGCAGCGGCACCCCCTACCCCACTGGTTACAAATGGAATAGCCACCCCGGTAATGGTGTCATATCCCATGGAACGGGCAAGTGGAATCGTAAAAAGTACAAAGACGAGGCTCTCTTCGCTCATGCCAAATGTGAAACCACATGCCGAGAAAATCAACATTAAAAAAGTGAGCATGAGCCCTTTGGCACGCTTGCTCTCACCGGTTATGCGGATCAATCTGATCAGGGCAGCATCGATGGCCCCGGTGGCCATCACCAGCGCAAAGCCGCCCCCAACGAGCAATACAAATGCAATTATGGCAGCAGCGCTTTCAAAACCCCGGAAAGGCGCCCGGAGCAAATCCCACAAGCCCTGACCATTTTGATCCACAAGATGATAGGTTCCCTGTTTCACGATCTCCCTGTCCCCCAATAGTTCCCTGTCGTACTGACCCGCCGGAATTATCCATGTCAGCAGGGTCATGAATATCAGTATGAATGCCACAATGGTCAGGGCATCTGGTATTCTCTTGATTCGGATCGTTGCCATATCGCAATAATACAAACAGAGGTAAGCGGATAGATTCTGCTTAAAATATTGATATGCATATAATTAGCAAAATAGCTGATAAATCAATAACCATTCAACTTCAGGCGATGTAAAGGCATTGAATGGCGCACTTTGAGTATATTCGCGCCCGATTTTTAAGAACCAAACCAATACGAAAACAACAATCCTATGGGAAAAGAGATTATGTATCTGGTACCTGCCCTCGGAGTGCTGGGGCTGATTATTATGATCACCAAGGCACTGTGGGTGAATAAGCAGGAAGCAGGAGACGACACCATGAAGACCATCGCCGGATATATTTCCCGCGGTGCACTGGCCTTTTTGAAGGCAGAATGGAAAGTACTGGGAATATTTGCTGTTGTTGCAGCAGGTCTGCTAGCCTGGTCAGGAACCATCGTTGAGCACAGCGACTGGATCATTGCCGTTGCCTTTATCATTGGTGCTTTCTTCTCGGCATTCGCGGGCTGGATCGGTATGAACATCGCTACAAAAGCGAACGTTCGTACTGCTCATGCAGCCAGAACCAGCCTTCGTCAGGCCCTCAAGGTTTCTTTTACCGGTGGAGCAGTAATGGGACTCGGTGTTGCAGGTCTTGCCGTTCTCGGACTGAGCGGCCTCTTCATCATTTTCTATTTCAAGTATGTAGCTGGTGGTGATGGTGGTGCCAATGGCGTCTCCATGCAAACTGCACTTGAAGTGCTGGCCGGATTCTCCCTTGGAGCAGAATCTATTGCCCTTTTCGCCCGTGTGGGTGGAGGTATCTATACCAAAGCCGCTGACGTTGGTGCTGACCTCGTTGGAAAGGTTGAAGCCGGAATTCCTGAGGACGATCCGCGCAACCCTGCTACCATTGCAGATAACGTGGGTGATAACGTAGGAGACGTTGCCGGTATGGGTGCAGACCTTTTCGGATCATACGTTGCTACCATTCTCGCCACCATGATCCTGGGTCGTGAGGTAATCGCGACTGGCGACAATTTCGAAGGAATGTCGCCCATCCTCCTGCCGATGGTTATCGCAGGTGTTGGATTGATTTGCTCAGCGATTTTCACCTATTTCGTAAACGTTAAAGATGAGAAGTCAAGTGTTCAGGCAGCCCTGAACGTCGGTAACTGGGGTTCAATCGTGCTTACTGCGATAGCCTCATACTTTCTGGTGAACTGGATGCTTCCGGCAGAAATGACTTTCTCGCGCGGTGGAATTGACTTCACTTTCACCAATACGGATGTATTCATTGCTATTGTCATCGGTCTGGTGGTTGGTGCCATCATGAGTCTCATCACCGAGCATTACACTGCTATCGGAAGAGGTCCTGTAAACCGCATTGTTCAGCGTTCAGGTACCGGACATGCTACCAACATCATCGGTGGTCTCGCCGTGGGTATGGAATCGACTGTAATTCCTATTATCACCCTCGCCGCGGGTATCCTGCTTTCATATCAGTTTGCAGGCCTTTATGGCGTTGCCATTGCAGCCGCAGGTATGATGGCAACTACTGCCATGCAGCTTGCCATTGACGCATTCGGACCTATTGCCGACAACGCCGGAGGTATTGCTGAAATGAGCCATCTTCCGAAAGAAGTGCGTGAGCGCACCGACAATCTCGACGCAGTAGGTAATACAACTGCTGCAACCGGAAAAGGATTTGCCATTGCATCTGCTGCACTCACAGCCCTCGCGCTTTTCGCAGCCTATGTGGGAATCGCCGGTATCAGCACCATCGACATCTACAAGGCTCCGGTTCTTGCCATGCTGTTTGTAGGTGCCATGATTCCGTTCATCTTCTCGTCACTGGCCATTTCAGCTGTGGGTGCCGCAGCCATGGATATGGTGAAGGAAGTGCGTCGCCAGTTCCGCGAGATTCCGGGTATCATGGAAGGAAAGGCCACACCTGAATATGAGAAGTGTGTATCTATCTCGACTCAGGCATCTATCCGCCAGATGATCGCACCAGGTCTTGTTGCCCTTATCTCGCCAGCCGTTGTAGGCTTCATCTTCGGAGCGGAAGAACTCGGAGGATTCCTCGCCGGTATCACCGTGAGCGGTGTACTTATGGGTATTTTCCAGAACAACGCCGGTGGTGCATGGGACAATGCCAAGAAGAGCTTTGAAAAAGGCGTTGAAATTGATGGCAAGATCGAATACAAGGGCAGCGATGCTCACAAGGCATCTGTTACCGGAGACACCGTAGGAGATCCATTTAAGGACACATCAGGACCATCCATGAACATCCTTATCAAGCTTACCTCTATTGTTGCCCTGATCATTGCTCCGCACATCAACGACGGACATGCGGCTCACGACACAGCCAATGAGAAGCAAACGATTGAGCAAACCATCGTTCAGACCCTCAATGGCGAGAATGGTGCGCAGGTGCAGATCAATAAGGATGTGAAGGTTTATCCGAATGCAGACGGAAAGACTGCCAATGTTGTGACAGTTAGCACAACCACACGCGATGGGGTAACCACAACAGAAACGGTTACCGAGACCCGCGATCTCACTGAAGAAGAGAAGAAAAACTGATCCAAAAATCACCCGCGATGCGTAAACTTTTTATCAGCCTTTGTATCGGCCTGACCCTGTTGGTTTCATGCAAAGAGGAAGCAAAACCTCTTGATGCCTGCGGCTGTGCAAAAGAGCGCTTTGACAAGGGACTCGAAGGACCTAATGCGCGCTACTGCGATTCTCTCAGACACAGCAACGCCACATTCGAGGAAGATTTTCAGAAATGCTATTTCTCTTTGAATTTCGGTGGCGATACAGCTAAATCGAAGTTTTCGGCTGAACAGATTGCCACCATTACTGGTCCCGGCGCCGGGTCGTACATAGTTTCAGCAGAAAAATCCAGGATTACCTGGGTTGGTCGTGAAACTACCGGCAAGACTCACACCGGAAGTGTTAAGGTGAAATCAGGTTTCGTGGACATTGAAAATAAGGCGCTGAAAGGCGGGCAGATTGTTATTGATATGTCAACCATTTCCAATAATGACGTTGATGATGCCACTTCAAAAGCAAAGCTTGAAGGACACCTGCACTCAGCAGACTTCTTCAATACTGCCTCATTTCCTGAAGCTACTTTCAACATCAAGTCGGTACAGGCCAAAAACTCCAAAGAATATGTAGCCACCGGCGACCTGACCATCAGGGGAATTACGCATGAGACTACTGCGGATGTAACGGTTTCATCTGCAGGCGAAAACAAGATGGCTGCTACCGCGGCGCTCATTTTCGACAGAAGTAAGTACGAAGTGAAATTCCGCAGTGGAAAGTTTGAAACTGGTCTGGGCGACAAGATGATTGATGATAACATCATGATTCACGTGACGCTTCAGGCAGACAAGAAATAAACCTGATTCACTTTCAGGAGACACCCCGTCGGCAAGCTGACGGGGTGTTTTTTTTTCAGTTGTAAAGAGGACACCTCATCCATCTCGCCCCGAGCATTCCAAAAAAAAAGCCGCACGAAGGCGGCTTTGAGATATTATCTGTAAATGCTATTATTTGAACAAACCGTGCAGCTGGCCATCTACGTCAGAAATAATCTGTCCGAGATCTTCAGCGCTCTCATGGAAGCGATTGTTATCAATGTCAACAATCAGGAGCTTGCCCTTATTGTAAGTTGAAATCCACGCTTCGTAACGCTCATTCAGTCTGGTCAGGTAATCGAGCCTGATGGCCTCTTCATATTCCCTTCCGCGCTTCTGAATGTTTTGAACCAGCACCGGAACAGTTGCACGCAGATAAATAAGCAGATCCGGAGCCTTGATAAACTCGTCCATGATGCTGAACAAGTCAAAGTAGTTTTCATAATCGCGTGTGGTCATCAGACCCATGCTGTGCAGGTTCGGTGCGAAGATGTGCGCATCTTCATAAATGGTGCGATCCTGAATGATCTTCTTGCTTCCCTTTGAAATATCCTGAAGCTGACGAAAGCGTTGCTTGAGAAAGAATACCTGCAGGTTGAAAGACCAGCGCTGCATATCCTTGTAGAAATCTATCAGATACGGATTGTCATCCACTTCTTCGAAATGAGGTTGCCACTTGTAATGCTTGGCGAGCAGGGTGGTAAGGGTTGTTTTTCCGGAACCGATATTTCCGGCTATGGCTACATGCATATTGTCCAGGTATTTATAAGGCGGTTGCCCTGAAGCTTTCACTTCAGGGAGGACACAAAACTAATCGCGGGAGGTTTCCACCGTGTATACCTGAAGCATTTTTTCCGATATAAAGTACAAATGACCGTTGTTATAGATCACCTGATTACCCGGAACAGCAGGTAATTCAATGGTTTCGGTGCCCGGTATGTCGGGATTGATAATATTCAGATTCTTTCCCTGGTGGTAAAGCAAGTGATTTCCGGATACCTGTATCTCGCCATCGAAATTGAGGTGAATGCGGGTGCGATATGTGCCATAAATGTCAAATACCAGCACTCCGGCTGCGGGATCTACCAGAAACACGCCGGTGGCGGTTTCAGTCACTGCCATCGGGTGAAGCTCCATACCGAGAAGATTTCCCAGGTTGGGGGTCGAATACAAGACTTTCATGTCTTGTCTGTCCTGATCAGAGCGGATCGGGGAGAGTCCCAAAGCCAATAGCAATTATCGCGTGAAGCCCCTGCCAGCTCGACCATGGTGAAATCAAACTCCCTGAGGTCAATCGCATTGCCTTGCTGGCTCAGTGTATTGTCGAGATTGATGATCACATTCTGATCCTGATAATAGAGAAATGGCTTCAGGGGATTGGATACATCAATCCTGTGGATGCGTCCGTAGCCCAGGTCTGACGAGCGATACAGCACTTTGCCGTCCGGCGCCAGCTTTTCAAGGTGGTAATCGTAAACCAGATAAATATTCCCCAGCGCATCTACTGTGAAATCGGATGCTTCAACAGGAATTGCCCTCTCAGGCGTGAGAACATAACTCTGAAGGAGAAGCAGAAAGAGCCATTGTATCATGACCGGGCCAGCTGCAAATTCAGTACCTCTTCGATATAACGGCGGTCGTTGCAAAGCCGGGGAACTTTGTGTTGCCCGCCCAGCTTGCCTTTGGACTTCAGCCATTCATAGAAAGTGCCCGGAGGAAGTGCCCGGACTATGGGTGCTTTCAGGTTCAGGTCAAAGGCCCTTTTGGCCTCGTAGTCTGAGTTTAGCTTCTTCAGGGTATTATCGAGGGTCTCAGTAAAAACGGAAAGATCATTGGGCTGTCTTTCAAACTCTATGAGCCATTCATGAGCTC
>JBEAZL010000185.1:0-4093 GCA_041170085.1 Bacteroidota bacterium | reverse complement strand
TCCGAGCAATGTGTCCGGAACTTCGCAGAAGTATTTTACTGCCACATTTCCACCAGCTGCATTGATATTCCACGCTCTCTCTGCAGTGCCATCATCATATGCATAGTAGTTGTACAGAACTTGCTCAAAACGGGTAGAGTCGTTGGCAAGATGTGCATCTGTTGTGGTGACAAACACATTCACATCATATATCAGGCAGGTATCTTCCTCAAGTGCATCGTAGGGCATGATACTGCTGATGGTGAGAGGTCTGGATATCTCCTGAAACCCGTTGTTGGTTACATTAAAATCTCTTTCGCCATCTGGCAGACAAACCTCCACGCTGGTTTCAGTATTGCGGATACACATGCTGGTAACGATATTCTCAGTTGGCCCGAGGTTACGTTCTTTAAACGTGATTTGATCGAGCACGAAACCGGAAGGGTTTTCGAGGAAGTGCGTGAGAGGCATGGCAGTGTATTCTTCCAGCAAAGTGTTTATAGGATACTGCATAGCCACTTCGTCGAACAGGAAATTGGAGGGTGCGATATCCGTATCCACAATTACATAGTCAATGTGCCAGTGATCAACATTACCGCTCAGTGTAGCATAATTTCTGAATCTGAACCGGAAGCCATCAAGAAGAAACTCAGGAGCAGAGATGGGAAGGAATACCTGCTCGAAAGTTACGTTGTTGGAACCGGGTACAGCCCATTGACGAATCCATTGCCCTGCTCCGAAGGGGCTGTAGAACTCAACAACCAGCGAATCTTCTTCATCGGGGTTGTTGCCCAGTCCGCCGGGCTCATAGAAGAAAGTCAGATAAATGTTGTCGTCAGCCGAGTATGCTGCAAGATTGAGGGGAATGGATGTAAGGGTATCGGCGGGGCCCCACGAATTTTCATCAGTGAAATCGTAAGGACATCCATCGGGTCCAAGTCCGTCGAAGGTGGCTACTCCGATAGTAGGAGGTGAGACGGGAAATGTACCGTTGATAAAGACGTCGTCATCCTCCCACATCTGCCATTCCAGGGGAACTTCAGGGTCATCTGTTGGAAGTGAATACCTGGCAAAGTCGTCAAAAAAAGGAAGCTCATTTCCACCGCCGGATCTTTGATTTCTTGGCTCGAATCGCTGCTCCATGATGAATCTCTCCTGTTGTTCCTGATTGAACCTGAGGTTTGATTCTGATTCCTGACCATAGGATAAAACAGCGATGAACAGGAACAGGGGAATGAGGTGTATTTTCATAGTCTTTTGGGGTCTGATCAACTAGTCGGGCAGGGAGTCGCCAACACAGGGCTGGGTCGAAACCCAAATATCTACTACCTGTCCTTTTTTAATCTTGTATTCAGGCACGTATCCCGGAGTCTGCCGGCATACCCTTGCTGCAGCGCTGTCGGCTCTGGAGGTAAGGGGTGGGTCAGCTACGGTTAAACCCAGGGTTAATTCGCTGCGATCCAGGATGGCAATGGCAGAGTCGAGAGGTATTCCCACCAGATTCGGAACGTTGATTTCCTCGTCTGCTGAAATTCCGACATGAATGACTACTTCATCACCACGCTGAATCTGAGTGCCGGGTTTTAGCCGTTTTCCTTTATACAAAACCTTGATCACTGCCCCTACCATCTGGCTGTTCGGTTCCTCAACCTTTCGGAAGCGTATGCCTTTGTTGGTCAGTTTGATCATGGCAACGGCTGCATATTCTCCTTCTTCAATATTGATGGTTTCCATGGGAGGTTGTACGCGGAAAAGGGTAAGGAATATTTCCCTTCCTCCTTTCACCTTGCTCTCTTGTGCCGGGCTTTGTTCCATCACCGTTCCGCCTGTGGCTTTTTCAGAGTACACTGAATCTACCACCACATAAGAAAGGTCAAGACCGTCGAGAAGTTCGGCGGCTTCGCTGATGCTCATGCCCTTGAGATCGGGAACTGAGATCTGCTCACCGTGATCGGTATACCAGGCCATGTATATCCAAACCACGAGTATGATACCCAGGTAAATAAGCGCAATCCGAAGCAGGTGCTTACGGAAATCCTTAGTACGGATGAAATTTCGTAGCGACATGGTTCTGGTTAACTCACCATTTCCTGACCAATGGCATGGTCGTAAATGGCTTTATAATCGTCAATATAACCAAAGTTTTCTTCATCTATTGTGATCCGCCCTTTGGTCACGTGTCCAAGGAGCATAACCTCAACGCCGCTCTCACCCAGAAAATCTATAAAATCGTCTTCGTAGTCATCAACAACAGTAACCACTACACGGCTTTGAGATTCGCCGAAGAGGAAGGCATCTTTTCTGATCTCGCTGTCTGTTACGATATCAAAGCCTAATCCGTTCGGGAATGCCATTTCACAGAGTGTAACGAACAAACCACCATCACTCACATCGTGAGCAGAGGAGATATAATTATTGTTGATTAGTCCCTTCACGCATTTGTGCAGGCTCACTTCTTCTTCCAGATCAATATGCGGAGCAGGAGATAATCTCACTCCGTGAATGAAAGAGAGGTATTCTGAAGAGTTGATTTCATTTCTGGGCAGACCCAGCATATAAATGAGGTCTCCCTTGTATTTGAATTCGATTGAGGTATGCAGGCTTTTATCATCAAGTACTCCCAGCATTCCTATAGTTGGGGTTGGGAACACCGGGTTGGTTGTTCCATCATCATTCAATGTCTGATTGTAGAAGCTGACGTTACCTCCGGTAACAGGAGTGTTGAATGCTCTGCACGCTGCTCCCATTCCTTTTATCGCTCCGACAAATTGCCAATACACTTCCGGATTGTAAGGGTTTCCGAAATTGAGACAATTCGTGATGGCTACCGGATCGCCGCCGCTGCATACAATGTTTCTGGCTGCTTCAGCAACAGCAATCATGGCCCCTTTTTCCGGGTCATTGTTGACGTAACGTCCATTGCAGTCAACGGTTACAGCAAGTGCCTTATTGGATCCTTTAAGATTCACGATTCCGGCATCTGAAGGCTTGTTGGTCGACATGTTTACAGTGCCTACCATAGAATCGTATTGGTCGTAGATCCATCGCTTGCTGGCAATATTGGGACTGCTCATGAGCTGACGTGCAGCAACCACATAGTCTTTCGGCTCTTTGATCATTGATATATCAAACTTTTGAGCCTGTGCATAATAGGCGGGTTCGCGATATTCGCGGTCGTAAACCGGCGCGCCGCCACCCAGAACGAGAGATTCAGCAGGTACATCTCCTACGATCTCGCCGTTCATGTAGTACCTCACATTGGGCCCGGCGGTCACTTCACCGATGCGCACAGCATGCAGGTCCCATTTTTCAAATATGGCTTCAACAGTTTTTTCTTCTCCTTTTTTCACTACGATGAGCATCCTTTCCTGCGATTCGCTCAACAGGATTTCGAATGGAACCATTCCGTCCTGTCTTGTAGGAACAAGGTCCAGATGGATATCCATACCCACACCACCGCCCGCACTCATTTCAGAAGTAGAACAGGTGATGCCTGCAGCTCCCATATCCTGCATACCAACGATGGCATTTGTTCCGGCAAGCTCCATGGTTGCCTCCAGTAACAGTTTTTCCTGAAACGGATCACCCACCTGAACACTTGGAAGGTCTTTCGCAGACTCTTCTGTCATGTCCTTGCTGGCAAATGAAGCGCCTTTAATACCGTCTTTTCCAGTAGCTGAGCCTACGATATAAACTGGGTTACCTACGCCTCTGGCTTTGGATGAAATGATTTTGTCCTTGTGAACGATACCCACCGACATAGCATTGACCAGAGGGTTGCTCTGGTAACTCTCATCGAAATAGGCCTCACCTGCCACAATGGGAATACCGAAGGCATTGCCATAGTCGCCAATTCCTTTTACGACACCGGCGAGAAGCCATTTGGTGCGTGGGTTGTCCAGTTTGCCAAATCGCAATGAATTAAGCTGTGCAATGGGCCTGGCACCCATGGTGAAAATATCGCGGTTGATTCCACCCACACCGGTTGCGGCGCCCTGATAAGGCTCGATAGCCGATGGATGGTTATGAGATTCGATCTTAAATGCACATCCGAGCCCGTCGCCAATATCAACGAGACCTGCATTTTCCTCACCGGCCTTAACCAGGAGTTGCT
>JBEAZL010000184.1:0-10412 GCA_041170085.1 Bacteroidota bacterium | reverse complement strand
GTTGCCATCTCGCCTGATACCCGAAAGAGTTCTCAGGGGTTCCTGACCCGATACACCCGTCTTCGGGTCAATGTTGATCACCTGACAACGTCCGCAAATCTTGACAAAGTCGAGACGACTCCGGCCGATACTGAGCTCCTTCCAATGATCTTCCTCCCATGGGTTGTTTGATTCAACTACGATATTGGGGCGAAACCTCAGGGCCGACATTTCTGCTCCGGTCATTTCACTGAGCAACTGCAGCGAAGCCGTGTTTACAACCAAAATCGGACACGCGTCGGCGAAAGACACCGGCTGATCTGCATACAGGTCTGCACCTCCGGTAAGCCTCGCATCCCCGTTATGCATATAAACCAGCCGCACTGATGCGGAGAGACACGATGAAAAGAAGTCCGCCGCTTCATCACCGCAATCAATTGCCTGCACTGTATCGCTCCAGACGGTAACCGCGACCAGGGGCATGTTTCCAGAAGGTTCAGATACAGATAATGATTCGCCCTGATATCCTATGGAAAACAAGTTGCCGTCAGGCGAGATTTGCATTTGAGAAAGCAAGGGCCATTCACGTTGAGAAATGAACCGGCCTTCCGAATCGGTGAGCATGTATCGACGATCGGATGTGAATCCAGTCTGATCCATCTCAGCAGAAGCAACACGGCAGCCGGGCAGGCCCTTGATCGGATATATAAACAGGTCGCGAACCTTCATGATGCAAAAAAATGAAGAATCCATGACTTGCCGACACCAATCTCCGGGCGTTTCACACAGATACGTAGATACCTTTGCCGCTTATGATCATACAGAACGACCTCCTGCTTCGCGCAGCCCGCGGAGAAAAAATTGAAAGACCACCCGTGTGGGTGATGAGGCAGGCCGGAAGGGTACTTCCGGAATACCGGGCCACCAGAAAAATTGCCGGCAGTTTCAAGTCGCTTGTGACCAATCCGGAGCTGGCTTGTGAAGTGACCATTCAGCCCGTTGACCTTTTGGGTGTTGACGCTGCCATCATATTCTCTGATATTCTTGTGATTCCTGAAGCTCTTGGTCTTCCATACAACATGGACGAAGGTAAAGGCCCTTCGTTTGATCGGGTTATTCGGACTGCAGGTGATGTCGAAGCATTGAGCAGTGATAACATCGGAGAGAAACTGGAGTATGTGACTAAAGCCATCAGTCTCACAAAAGCAGCATTGTCCGGTCGCGTGCCGCTCATCGGCTTTGCAGGAGCACCCTGGACCATATTCTGCTACATGACAGAAGGAAAAGGCAGTAAAGAATTTGCTGTGTCAAGGCGCATGCTCATTGAGAATCCGGAGTTGGCACATGCCTTGCTAAGCAAGATCACAGATGCCACAATCAGCTATCTGAAAACACAGATAGCCGCCGGTGCAGACCTTGTTCAGGTATTTGATTCCTGGGCAGGCGTATTGAATCCGAAGTTGTACGCAGAATTTGCCATACCGTATTTGAAGAAGATCTGTGAAAATATAGATGAAGTTCCCGTGACCGTCTTCGCTAAAGGAGCATGGTATGCATTCCATGATCTCGTTACTCTCCCCTGCGCAACGCTGGGACTGGACTGGCATATCGACCCGCGGTGGGCGCGCGGAATTGCAGGAGACAGGTACACATTACAGGGGAATCTCGACCCCGCAATGTTGTATGGATCCTTTGACCAGATCAAAAAAGAAACAAGGGAAATGCTGAGAAATTTCGGTACTCAGCGCCATATTGCTAACTTGGGCCACGGAGTATATCCGGACACTAACCCCGATAACCTTAAGTGTTTTATTGAAACCGTTCAATCCTCATAATTCGTAATCATGAAAATTAAATTCCTCTTTCTGTTGCTAGCAACCGCACTGGTGATCGGAGCTGATGCCCAGAAAAAGAAACCCGCAGAGCAGGCCGAGCCTGAAAGTGACAACCTCGTAAACAACAATAGTTTCGAGGACCTCAACATCAAGCCCCTCAAGAACTACGGCCAACTCACTGAGCTCTGCACAGGCTGGCTTTCACCTCAGGCAACCAGCGCCGATGTATTTGCAGAAGGCGTGAAGAGCACCAAGGTATCTGCCCCGACCAATGACTATGGTGTACAATCAGCATATGACGGAATCGCTTATGCCGGCTTCCGGGCGTATACCAAGGATCCGAAGAAATCGAGAACCTATATCCAGACCGGGATGAAAGAGAAGATGACCAAGGATCAGCTCTACTGTGTGAAGATGCAGATCAGTCTGGCCGACCTCTCCAAGTTCGCCGTAAATAACATTGGCTTCTTCTTCAGCGATCGCAAGGTGGCCAACAACAATAACAACGCTCTGACCTTCAAGCCTCAGGTAACTGAAAAGACCAACCGCCCTATCAAGACCATGGACGGCTGGGAAATGATTTGCGGAACTTATCTCGCGAATGGTACTGAAGAGTATATCATCATAGGTGGATTTGGTCTGGATGATCAGATGAAAGTGGAAAAGACAAAGAAGCCAACTTCAGTTTCTGGAGTGCCTATCGGAGATGCATACTACTTTATTGATGCCATCGAAATTGTTCCGATTGAAGCTTCTTCACAGTGCTTCTGCGGATCTGAAACAGAACAGCAGGCGGGAATCATCTACAGCCGGGCGTCTGCAAAGTCACCCGATATGAAGCCGGAAGAAGTTATTGCCAACACAGCAGTTTACTTCGATGTGCTCTCGCCAAATGTTCACTCTATGTTCAATGCAGACCTCGATGAGGTTGCCGGAATACTCAAGAGCAATCCTGCACTGAAGATTGAGCTTACCGGACATTGTGATACTGACGAGATGAACGAAGCAAAAGTGAACGTTCGCCATGAAAAGATGGCCCAGCGCAGAGCAGATGCCGTGAAAGAATATCTGGTTTCCAAGGGTGTGAGCGAAATCAGGATCAGCACAGTTTCAAAAGACAATACTGAACTGGCCAGCGACAAGCCAACACCGCTTGCCAAAGCACAGAACAGAAGGGTTACCTTCAAGATGAAGTAAGATTACATTTCAATCTCAACAAGGGCCGTCTGAAAAGCGGCCCTTTTTTTGGTCAATAAAATCAAAGAATTTCAGTTATTGCCCCTGTGAAAAACTGGTGTCTCCTCGTTGTCTCATTGATTGCACTTCAGGCAGGTGCACAAAACCTCGTCGCCAATCCGAGCTTTGAGGAGAAAAGCTATTGTCCGGTCAGCTACAACCAGCAAAGACTTACCGTGCTTACCTCCTGGGCCCAGGCCAGCGACGGCACTCCGGACTATTTCAATGCTTGCAGCAAGGCAGTGGGTGTTCCTAAAAATGTATTCGGTGAAGAGCCTGCCAGTCATGGAGAAGGCTATGCCGGTCTTGCGACGTACAGCCCCGGCAAACGCAACTACAGGGAATACCTTCAAAGTAAACTTTCCAGACCACTGAAGAGCGGCGAGATGGTTTGCATTGAAGCCAAAGTTTCTTCCGCAGATCAATGTCTGTACGTTACAGATGGATTCGGTATACTTCTGAGCAAAGAGAAGGTAGCCCATGAAAGAAACCAGGTGATTAATATTCCGCCTTCCCTGAGCAACCCAAGATTATACATGCTCGACGAGACATCCGGCTGGGTTCGGATCAGCGATGTGTACGAAGCAAAGGGCGGAGAAGAATACCTGACCATTGGCAATTTTTCATTTGACCGCGACCTGACAGTGCTGAAAAGAACGAAAGAGCAAGGCGCCAGTGAGGGCAGCGGCTGGGCATACCTGTATGTCGATGAGATTGTGGTGAAGCCGGTGAAGAACAAAAGTGAATGCAGCTGCGACAATGACATTCTTGCCAGTCTGGTTCATGATCCACCCCTTGAACTGCAGGAATATGAGACCGTTCAGCTGGATGCAGTGCTCTTTGATTTCGACCAGGATATTCTGAGCGATACTGCGCAGCAACAGCTCGACGATATATATGCCTTACTCCGGAAAAACCGTTCGATGAATATGGAAATCAGCGGTCATACTGACAGCATTGGCAACCAGACTTACAACGATACACTATCATTCAGAAGGGCCACCAGGGTAATCAACTACCTCGTTAACAAAGGCATCGAGCGGAGCAGATTTGAGATAAAATATTTCGGGGCCGAGAAACCTGTTGCGCCAAACGAGACAGACCAGGGGCGGGCAATGAACCGCAGGGTTGAGTTTCAGATCATCCGGATGAAATACGAGCTGATAAAACAGGATCAGAAGTAATCAGGAATTAATCTGATGCCAGATCATATCCTTGAGCCTGTCCAGGTTCATGCCTGAAGCACTTGATATAAATACCGCCGGGATTCCTTCGGGAAGCATTTCCTTCATCTGTTCCATCATCACCGCATCAAGCATATCACATTTGGTGATGGCCAGGATTCTCTTCTTGTCCAGAAGTTCCGGGTTGTACTTCTTCAGTTCATTGAGCAGAATTTCATATTCCTTTCTGATGTCCTTTGCATCGCACGGAATCATGAAAAGCAATGTGCTGTTACGCTCAATATGTCTGAGAAAGCGATGTCCGAGACCACGTCCTTCTGCCGCTCCTTCAATAATACCAGGGATGTCGGCCATCACGAACGACTTCATGTCGCGGTACTTGACGATACCCAGATTTGGAACGAGGGTAGTGAAAGGATAGTCAGCGATTTCAGGCTTGGCTGCGGTTACTGCAGCGAGAAGGGTCGACTTACCGGCATTGGGAAAGCCTACCAGTCCTACGTCAGCCAGGATTTTCAATTCCAGTATCTTCCATAACTCCAGGCCTGGCTCACCCGGTTGGGCATAGGTCGGAGCCTGATTCGTGGATGATTTAAAGTTATCGTTGCCCAGACCTCCTCTTCCACCGGGGACGAGGACTCTCTCCTCGCCATCTTCTGTTATTTCGAAATGAACCTCTCCGGTTTCTGCGTCGCGGGCTACTGTGCCCAGCGGCACTTCAAGGATTTCATCTTTTCCCTGGGCTCCTGTCTTGAGGGCCCCCATGCCATTCTGACCGGGTTCGGCTATAACGTGCTTCCGGTACTTGAGGTGCAATAACGTCCACAACTGAGCATTTCCGCGAAGGATGATGTGGCCGCCTCTGCCGCCATCACCGCCATCCGGGCCACCTCTGGGAACAAATTTTTCGCGGCGGAAATGCGCGGATCCTGCTCCGCCCTTGCCGGAGCGGCAGCAGATTTTCACATAATCCACGAAATTAGAAGAGGCCATATTATCAGTTAATCAGGGTAATCAGAAAGAATCGATAGCCGCAAAAAGGCGCTCTGTGATTTCATCCACAGCACCTATGCCGTCCACTTTCCTGAACTTACCGGCAGCTTCGTAGTGACCCGCCACAGGGGCAGTCTGGTTATTGTAAACAGAAATGCGGTTGCGGATGATTCCCTCATCGGCATCGTCCGCGCGACCGCTCACGGCTGCGCGACCCAGCAGGCGTTCAACCAGCACATCTTCAGCCACATCGAGGGCGATCATGCAGGTGATAGAGGTACCTCTGGATGAAAGAAAGTTCTCCAGAGCCTCCGCCTGTGCCACAGTGCGGGGAAAACCGTCGAAAATGAATCCTTTCGGGTTTTCATAAGTGTTCACCTCAGCCTCAAGCATACCAATGGTAACCTCATCTGGCACGAGTTCGCCCTTGTCCATGTAGCTTTTGGCAAGGGTACCCAGTGCCGTCTCTTCTTTGATGTTCTTGCGAAAGATATCTCCGGTGCTCAGGTGCACGAGACCATATCTGGCAACCAGTTTTTCGCTTTGGGTGCCTTTACCGGCACCGGGAGGTCCGAAGAGAACAATATTGAGCATGCTTTCGAAAATTGGTAGAAAGGCGCGAAAATAGGAAGGAAACGGGCATCCACCCCGTTTGAATGTGCGTGCCGGGGTTTATCATGACAGATAGCGGTTCTTTAGGTAACTTCGCCACCCAATTCTACAGAAAAATGAATTTTGATGTCATAGTACTCGGCAGCGGTCCGGGAGGATATGTTGCAGCAATCAGGGCTTCACAGCTCGGACTAAAGACTGCCATTGTTGAACGTGAATCACTTGGCGGAATATGCCTGAACTGGGGCTGTATTCCCACGAAGGCTCTGCTCAAGAGTGCTTCCGTGTTTGAATACCTCAAACATGCTTCTGACTATGGAATAGAGGCGGGTACTCCCAGGGCCGACTTTGGAGCGGTGGTAAAGCGCAGTCGCGGCGTGGCCGACGGCATGAGCAAGGGGGTACAGTTTCTCATGAAGAAGAATAAGATTGAAGTGATTTTCGGCAGCGGCAAAATCAAGGCCGGCAAGAAGATCGAGGTTACAGCCGCTGATGGCAAGAAAAGTGAGATCAGCGCTAACCATATCATTATTGCCACGGGTGGCCGCTCGCGCGAACTGCCTAACCTGAAGCAGGATGGCAAGAAGATCATCGGATACCGCGAAGCCATGACGTTACCCCAGCAACCATCGAGCATGGTGATTGTGGGAAGTGGGGCCATTGGAGTGGAATTCGCATACTTCTACAATGCAATGGGAACTAAGGTGACCGTTGTAGAATACCTGCCCAATATTGTTCCGGTCGAAGACGAAGAAGTATCAAAGGCACTGGCCAAGTCTTTCAAATCAGCCGGCATCGAAATCATGACCGGAGCTGAAGTAACCAAAGTTGATACATCTGGTAAGACCAATAAGGTGACCGTCAAATCGGGAAGTGAAGAGAAGATTCTCGAGTGCGATGTTGTTCTTTCTGCCGTTGGTGTGGTTGCCAACATAGAAGGTATCGGACTGGAGGATGTGGGAATTGTAACCGATAAGGGAAAGATTGTAGTGGACAAATACTACCAGACCAATTTGCCCGGATACTACGCTATCGGCGACTGTACACCTGGTCAGGCGCTCGCTCACGTTGCCAGTGCCGAAGGAATTATCTGCGTTGAGAAAATTGCCGGACATCATCCACAGCCTCTCGACTATAACAATATACCCGGCTGTACCTATTGCACACCTGAAATAGCCTCTGTGGGTATGACCGAAAAGGCTGCCCGTGACAAAGGCCTCGATATCAAAATCGGAAAGTTCCCGTTCAGCGCATCTGGTAAAGCCAGTGCTGCCGGACATAAAGAAGGTTTTGTGAAGCTCATCTTCGATGCGAAGTATGGTGAACTTCTCGGCGCACACATGATCGGAAGCAACGTCACTGAAATGATTGCTGAATGTGTGGCCTTGCGCAAGCTTGAAACCACAGGCGAAGAGCTCATCAAGACCGTGCATCCGCACCCGACGATGAGCGAAGCCATCATGGAGGCTGCTGCAGCTGCCTACGGTGAAGTGATTCACCTCTGATCAGGATTTTATCTCTGATACCAAATAAAAAAACGCCTTCTTTTCAGAAGGCGTTTTCATTTTATCCCGAATCAGGATCAATCCTCTTTCAGAAAGTCTTCCATCGATTTAATTACCGGAACCTGCATACCCGCAGACTTCAGTTCACCCTGAAACTTTTTGAGTTCAGCATTTAAGATGGTACTCCATGTGGATTTATGCTTTGCAAAATCCTGCTTCAAAGCTTCCACAGACTCCAGTTGTGATGAAGATGGTGCACCAGGATAGCCTGCAATTGTGCCGTAAATATCGTTGAGCTTCTCGCGAAGTTTAGGTTCGGCAGCACCCACATAATTGTCGCCCGTGGTAATCACGAGTTCATCCCTCAGGGCATCGAGTTTCTTATCCAGCGCAGTTGAATTTTTAGACCCTTTTGGATTAGACTTTTTGAAATCCACTATGGACTGGTCCCATGAATCAATCTGGTAAACCAGATAAGCGAGGTCCTGAATGAAATCAAAGAGTTCCATAGTGGTCTTCCGCTGTGCATCACGCTCAGATAAAGTGAACATTGAATTCGGATCGTACTTCACTTCAAATTCCTGCTCAAATACTTCGCTGCCCTTGGTAATGCGCGCTTTGTATTTGCCTGCTTTTACCGTAGGAGCCGTCATGGCAATACCGCTGAATGTTTTGCCTTTGGCAGATTTTGGCACCATGGTATTGAAGTTCCAATAGACGGTATTGATTCCCTTTTGTTTACCCGGTTGAAGATTGGAAATAACCTTACCCTCGCTGTCGAGAATTTCCATGGTCATCTTGCCAAAAGTGTGTCTCTTGCTGAGGAGGTAGCTGATCTGGGCACTGGTCGAAGGGTTCGGTCCTACAAATTGATGCTCGGTGCTGGTGCCACCAAAACTTGATTTCTCATCAATTACGAATGGACCTGTGCTCAAGAACTGAAGGTTCTTTTCAAGCACATCCGGTCTGAGCCCGCGAATGAGGCCGGTGTTATCCAGAATGATGACACCTCTGCCGTGTGTTGCGGCTACAAGATCCTTTGTCTTCGGATGCATCTCGAGGTAATGCACTGCGACAGCAGGGAAATTATTCTTGAAACGCGACCAGTTCTTTCCTCCATCTGCACTGATATACAAACCAAATTCAGTTCCGATATACAGAAGATCCGGATTCACCAGGTCCTCCTGAAGGCTTCTGACAAATGTCGGAATGGATTCATTGGCGATGGAAGTCCATGTCTTGCCAAAATCAGATGTTTTATAAATGTATGGCTTGAAGTTTCCGCGGGTATGATCCTCGAAAACAGCATAAGCCACCTGCTCATTGAACACGCTGGCCTCAATGTGGTAGCACCACGTATTGGCGGGCAAGCCAGATACATTGGCTGTGAGATTTGTCCACGTGGCTCCGCCATCGCGGGTTAGTTGCACCTGGCCATCATCAGTACCTACCCAAATGATTTTATCGCTCTTTGGAGATTCTGCAATGGTGAAAATGGTGCAGTGATTTTCAGCACCAGAATTATCTTTCGATAGTCCTCCTGAGTTCACCTGATTTTGTTTAGCCTGATCATTGGTGGTGAGGTCTGGAGAGATTCGCTTCCATGTGTCACCACGGTCATCAGACATCATCAGAAACTGAGCGCCGATGAAAATACGATCAGGACGATGAAGACTGGTGGCAATAGGTGTATTCCAGTTGAATCGAAGTTTTTCTTCATCCTTAGCCGCCGTCGGAGCTATGTCCTTTACCTGCTGAGTCTTCACATCGTAGCGCCACACCGCTTCGGCACCCTGCATTTCAGAGTACACTATGTCGGGATTGGCAGGATGAGGATACACGCGGAAACCATCGCCTTGTCCCACTACCTCCCAGTCGCGCGCCTCGATTCCACCCGGGCTGGAAGAAGGTCCGAACCAAGAGCCGTTGTCCTGTAATCCCCCGTAAACGCGATATGGATCGCGGTTGTCGACACTTACATGGTAAAACTGTGAAACAGGTACATTCTCTGCGATCTGCATGGTAGTTCCCATATTGGAACTGCGGTATATACCACCGTCTGTGGCTACAAACAGATTATTCGAGTTATTGGGATCGAACCACATATCATGGATGTCCGGGTGCATTGTACCCAGACTCTTGAACGTCTTACCTCCATCTCGGCTGAGTGATCCGAAGAGACCAGCTTTGATAATGATATCGGGATTTGTGGGATCAATCGTAATCCTTGAGAAATAGAAAGGACGAACAACGAGTCCAAAGTCTCCATTCAGAAATTTCCAGGTTGCACCACCGTCATCTGACCGGTACAGACCCTTATCCTTGTCCTGCTCGGCCTCAATAGCGGCATACAGAATCTGGCCATTGGATGGTGCAACGGCGACAGCGATCCTTCCCAGCTTCCCTGCCGGAAAGCCATTGTGAATTTTGTTCCATGTCTTGCCACCATCCGTTGACTTATACAAAGCGCTGTTGACTCCGCCTGAAGAGAAAGACCAGGCGGTGCGGCGAAATTCCCAGAATGCGGCATAAAGTACATCCGGGTTTTTCGGGTCCATGATGATATCAGAACAACCTGTGCCCGGATTCACGTAGAGAATCTTGTTCCATGTCTTACCACCGTCTGTAGTTTTGTATACACCGCGGTCCTCGCTGTCGCTCCAAAGTGCGCCGAGCACACCCACGTAAATGGTATTAGGGTCCTTCGGATGAATCTCAATGGAACTAATGCGTTCAGAGTTCTTCAAGCCCATGCTTGTCCATGACTTTCCTCCGTCTGATGTTTTGTAAATACCATCGCCGATGGAAACACTGTTTCTCGTCCAAACTTCGCCGGTTCCCACCCACACGGTGTTATCAGGATCGTTCGGATCAACAGCAACTGCACCGATCGACTGACAGTAATCGTCAAAAACAGAGCTGAAGCTTACTCCGGCATCGTTCGATTTCCACACGCCTCCGCCGGCGGTGCCAACATAGATAACTGATGAGTTTGTAGGATGTCCTTCAATATCGCTGATCCTGCCGCTCATCAGGGCCGGACCAATCTGGCGGGCCTTGTAATCGCC
>JBEAZL010000183.1:0-2729 GCA_041170085.1 Bacteroidota bacterium | reverse complement strand
TGCCGTGGTAAAACCCCTCCGCATCGGGACCGCGATGGCTTATGGAAGCGGTCATTCTGCTCAATGCAGATAAAGCGACATCCTTATCCTTAAACCCATATATGCCGGCAATTCCGCACATTTCAACTCAATATTCGGATGATCTCCCTGAGGCCGGACTCCAGTGGAAGCAAATCGCGCCTGAGAAAATCCCTCATTTTGGCGTTATCCGGCTTGCGACGGGTCATATCACCTTCTTCGAGCGGAGGAAGATGTACGATTTTAGATTCAGATCCGGTGAGACTGATGATCAATTTTGCAAGATCCAGTATGGTGACTTCGTCATCTGAACCCACGTTCACCACATCATTCACAAAGACGTCCTTCCCGAGTGCACCTGCACATACTTCAACATTATCGTCGATAAAACAGAAAGTCCTCGTCTGCATTCCATCGCCATAAACAGTGATATCACGGCCTTCGAGAGCGGCGCGAATAAAACGGGTAACCACAAAATCTTCGCTTTGCCCTGGGCCATATGTATTGAAAAAGCGGAACACAGTATAATCAAGACCGTATTCCTTCTGATATGATTTCAGGAATGCTTCACCCAGATTTTTTACAATGGCGTATGGCAGTCTGGAATTAAGCGGTGTGGTGTGTTCATTCTGCGGTATATGAACAGGCTCACCATATACTTCGCTTGAACTGGAGTAAAACACTCTCTTCACTTTGTGTTCCACAGACAACTCCATGATATTCCGGATGCCATCGATGTCGCGCAGAACACTCACGGGATTATCGAGGGTGCGCTTTACGCCCACCAATGCTGCATAGTGGAACACATAGTCAAACTTATGGATAGAAAACAAAGACTGAATATCACGGATCTCGTTCACATCGCCCCTTACAAAAACGATGTTTTCCCTGAGGGGAACTCTCGATTTCTGGCCGGTGATCAGGTTGTCGATGATTACAACAAAGTTTGCCGGATCCTCGGCCAGTCGTGCCGCAAGAGCACCTGCAATGAATCCGGCTCCGCCGGTGATGAGAATGTTTGCCACGGCACTAAAATACTCATGTGTCCATGAGGCTGAGCAGGGTTTGCACCCATTTTTCAGTAGTAACCCATCCGGAGAGTCTTCGGCTGGTGTCCTGCATGTGGACAAACTGTTCCTGGGTTGCCGACATGGCACGTCGCAACTGAACCTCCAGGTCATCCACATCTCCGGCTCTGAAGGCGTATCCATTTTCACCATTGGCGAGAAATACTTTGCCTGCTTCCACCTTGTCGCTTAGTATCATCGGCATGCCTGCAGTAGCCATTTCCTGAACAACCACACCCCAGGGCTCGCGATGACTGGGCAATATGAACCAGGAGGCACTGCTGATGAGTTCACACATCCTGTCTGGCTGGACAAAACCCTTGTGAATGATTTTTTCGTGAATCCGTCGGGTATCCCACTGTTCGCCGGTACCTGCGCAAACCAGTTCCCAATCGGGAAATTCGGCGCTCAAGCGTATAAATGCATCCCACAAATCGCCGGTACCCTTGAAATCGAGGTAACGACCCACGTATAGCAGTCGCCGGGGATAAGACACTTGTTTTTGGACCATGGAAGAACGGTAGCACTCTTCAAAAAGAGTCCGGTCTGCGCAGTAAAAACCGGTCCTGACGCGGTCAGCCCTAAATCCAAGCCGACGGGCGAACACCGCCTGCGCGGGTCCGGGTACCCAGGCATGAGAAAACAAAGGCTTAATACTGAGGCGACCAACTAGCGAACCTGCTATCTGGCGCGGGCTTCCTATCCATGGATTATCCAGCAACAATACCACAGGCACTTTCCCGGAAAAATGTTTTGCCGCGGCGAGATAACCCTTATCTGTCCAACCTGAAACGAGAATCAGATCGGGTGAAATCTCTTTCAGCCAATCCATTAATGATGCGTCGTCAAACTGACCACGATCGTGAAATGAAATCGCACCTTTATCATCAAAAGTGAATGGTGCTTCCTGGTTTACCGGATAACGAACCACGTGTACCCTGGCCGTGGAAGAAGGAATGGCATTGAGGCAGGCCATGGTATAGCCGGCCAATTCGGTGTACAGGAATACAACGCTTTTCATCAGGCCTGAGCCATTTGTGGTTGTGGGAGTTCGCTGACCTCTGCCCCAGCAGCCAACTCCTGACGGTTTGCCTTCCAGATGTAGTAGAACATCCACAGAAAAAACGGAAAGCCGTTGAGGAAGTAGTGACCTTGTCTGAAGAGGTACAGGAGGATAACCAATACAATCCCGTTAGACATCAGCCACATCTCCGTACTGCTCGATCTTCCTTTAAAAACCCAACACCTCAGCAGAAACACCAGCATGAATACCAAACCATACAATCCCGTTTCAGACATGAGGCGCAGCGCCATGGAATTGGCATCCTGCTTATTGAACTCGATATCCAGTACGCCCTCCAGATTGGTGAGAGAATATTTTTCAAATGCCGTCGGATGTGAGCCAAGACCAGTACCGAAAATCGGATTTCGCTTAAAATTTTCGGTAGCTACGTGGTAGTTGTTGTACAATACGAAGCTGGAACCGTGGATCTCGTAGTTCCTGAAATCCTGTGTACTGAAAATATCAAACGTACCATCGAATCGATCCCTGAACTCCGGAACGTTTTTGTATGCGTAGTTGAATGAAAGGTAAAAAAGTGGAACAAAGATGACAGCATACCTGAACAGACCGAAGTTCAGCAG
>JBEAZL010000182.1:0-7335 GCA_041170085.1 Bacteroidota bacterium | reverse complement strand
TACAGACCCGTTGATGCAGAAAATACGATACATGGACAAGCTGGTAGATGAGCTCGCCAAAGGAAAAAAGATGGAGAAAATTCTAAGAGAGAGCAGTGATTGAAAAAGTACTATTTGACAGATCAGGATTGAGGGTTTAAAACTTCGGGTGGCTTCGGCTCCGCTCAGCCACCGAAAGGGTGGTTGTATGGTTAGTGGGTCAATAGGCTAAAACGCTAATGCAATTCAATTCAGTGTTGGGCGGCAATTCCCGAAGCCACATCTCCCAATTGTATAATTCTATAATTGTATCATTCTATAATTGACATGAGGATGTCGCCCTTTAAGGGCGGGGCGCCTGGATATCAGTGCCACAACCCCCGGCCCCTACGTGATGAACATTGGCATTTTACCACATTAGCATTTCACCACATTCTCATATTACCACATTAGCACATTAGCACATTGGCATTTTACCACATTACCCTCCCCATCTCTTCAAACAATCATAAACCTTCTGCACCGGCAACCCCATCACGTTGTAATAGCTTCCAGAAAGGTGCGTGATGCCCATGTAACCGATGAATTCCTGGACTCCGTAGGCACCAGCCTTGTCGTAGGGTTTATAGGTATCTATGTAGAAGTTGATTTCCTTTTCGGTTAGTTCAGCGAAGGTTACTTCCGTGCGGTCAACGAAAGATTCTCGTTTGTGGTCCGACATGATCGTCACGGCGGTGAACACTTCATGCGTATTTCCGCTCAGTTCCCCGAGCATGGCAAAAGCTTCTTCTCGGCTTTCCGGTTTATTGAGGACGTGATGATTGATCCAGACTATCGTGTCGGCGGTGATCACAATGTCGCCCGGACGCAGGTGAGGCAGAAAGGCATCAGCCTTCTTGCCCGACAAATACATGGCGATATCCCCGGCCACGAGATGATCCGGAAATGATTCATCGACCTCCCTCGTCTCAAGGACATAAGGTATTCCCAGTCCGGATAACAATTCCCTTCTCCTTGGGCTTTTGGAGGCCAGTATCAGTTGTTTGCCCGCCAGGTCAATGGGCGGCAGCGGAGTAGTAATCATGGGACCAAACTACAAAGCAAAGGGCCTGTTTCTGAGCGCAGCCGCACCCCCGAATCTCGCCAGATAAGCGGATTTTTGGATTTCAGGGTATTAAATATGAAGCCGGTACAATCCTTTGGGGTCTGTTTCGGCCTATCTCCCTAATTTCGCGGCAGATATGCATCAGACTATTCTCATTCTCGACTTTGGTTCGCAGGTTACCCAGCTCATCGCCAGAAGAATCCGCGAACTCAACGTGTACTGCGAGATTCATCCATGGAACAAAGCCCCTGAACCCGGACCAAACGTAAAAGGAATCATCCTCGGAGGTAGTCCGTGGTCTGTCATGCAGGAGGGCGCCCCCATGCCCGATGTGATGAAATACGCCGGAAAACTGCCCATTCTGGGTATTTGCTACGGCGCCCAGCTGCTGGCCAAACTGAACGGCGGAGAAGTAGCCCGTTCTACCCACCGCGAATACGGCCGTGCCAACCTGAAGTTTGTCAGCGACAAAAACCCGCTGATGAAAGATGTTCCGGGCGACTCCCAGGTTTGGATGTCGCACGGCGATACCATTCTCTCTGCCGGAGGCAGTGCAGAGGTTATCTGCTCTACCGCCGATGTGGCCTGCGCCGGATATGCCATTCCCGGACAAAATATGTTCGGTGTGCAGTTTCACCCCGAGGTTTACCACAGCACTGACGGAAAACAGGTGCTGTCGAACTTCGTTCTGGATATCTGCGGCTGCGCTGCCGACTGGACGCCCTCTTCATTTGTGGATGAAACCGTTGCCGGCCTCAAGGCGCAACTTGGAAATGATACCGTTATCATGGGCCTCAGTGGCGGGGTTGATTCAACCGTTGCCGCCGTGCTGATACACAAAGCCATAGGCGATCGTTTGCACTGCATCTTCGTTGACAACGGACTGTTGCGCAAAAACGAATTTGAACAGGTGCTGGAGAGCTATCGCGGCATGGGCCTGAACGTTACAGGGGTTGACGCGAAGGATGCTTTCTACACAGCTTTATCAGGACTGTCTGAACCAGAGGCCAAGAGAAAGGCCATAGGAAAAACGTTCATCGACATTTTTGACCAGGAGTCCAAAAAAGACAAAGACGCCGCATGGCTCGGGCAGGGTACCATCTATCCCGATGTAATCGAAAGTGTATCGGCAACAGGAGGTCCTTCTCAAACCATCAAGAGCCATCATAATGTTGGCGGACTGCCCGACTATATGAAGCTGAAAGTGGTTGAACCACTGCGCCTCTTGTTCAAGGATGAAGTGAGAAGAGTAGGGAAGGCCCTCGGTATTAAAGACGAGATTCTCGGCCGCCACCCATTCCCCGGTCCCGGACTTGGTATCAGGATTCTGGGCGAGATAACACCAGATAAAGTAAGGCTATTGCAGGAGGCGGATGCCATCTGGGTTGAAGGACTGAAACGCGAAGGGCTTTATAACGAAGTGTGGCAGGCAGGTGCCATTCTGCTACCCGTTCAGAGTGTGGGCGTGATGGGTGATGAGCGCACTTACGAGCAGGCCGTGGCACTGAGGGCTGTGAATTCTACCGATGGCATGACGGCAGACTGGAGCAGACTCCCGCACGATTTTCTGGCTCGTATATCCAATGAAATCATCAATAAAGTGAAAGGAATCAACCGCGTGGTTTACGATATCAGCTCGAAACCACCGGCAACCATAGAATGGGAATGAGAATTGCTAAGGCCATACATATGCAGGTACTTCAGTCCTATTTCAAAGCGACCATCTCAACGCTGGCTCTTGTCTTCGTGTTCTCTGTTGCCAGTCTCGCACAGGTGAAAGGTCCGGTGGAGACCATCGACGGAAAGCAATACTATATGCACAAGGTCGAGAAGAAGCAGACCATTTATTCCATAGCCCGCTTATACGAGATTAACATCAATGATCTGCTATCCGCTAATCCCGGTTCAGATCAGGGAATCAAGGAAGGACAGACCCTTCGTGTTCCCGTTCAGAAACCTGTTACTTCTCCTGCAGCCTCGGGCAAGACACATACCGTCCAGAAGAAAGAAACACTGTTTGCAATAGCCCGTTTGTACGATGTGGATGTCAATGCCCTCATCGCTGCTAATCCCGGCTCTGAGAACGGAATCAAAAAGGGGCAGACCCTGATCATTCCCGTTGCGGCTGCCACACCTGTAGTCGAAGAACCTGAAATTTCGACTTTACCTGCACCTCCTGCCAGCACGATTACACATACCGTGGCTAAGGGAGAAACCCTCTATGGTATTGCAGGCAAGTATGGCGTGAAGGTGGAAGAGATCAAGGCTCTCAACGGTAACACCTCCGATGTGAAAGAGGGACAGGTTCTGTATATACCGCAGCCACGCCAGAATGTAACTGTCATTGGTGCCCAAACGGAAGAGCGTTACACCATTGCACTCATGCTGCCATTTTTCGCACATGTACACGATTCTGTGGCGCTCGAAGCGAAGGATCAGATGCAACGTGATGCGGCGTTTGATATTTATCGCGGGGTTCTGGCAGCCCTTGACTCATTGAAAAATGAGGGCTTCAACGCTGAACTCTATGTGTATGATGTGCCGGATAACAAGACCACCATTCAGACGGTTCTGGCCAAACAGGAGATGAAAGATGTTGATCTGATCATTGGTCCCGTTTTTCGTGATCCATTGAAAGAGGTAAGTTCGTTTGCTACCCGTTATGGTGCATCGGTGGTGATTCCGGTTCCGCAGTCCAATAAGGTATTGTTGTCGGCACCGAACCTTTGCAAGGCCAGTCCTTCTTCCATCACCCTGATGGAAGAATTAGCGGGATTCGTGGCTGCGAAGCATCGCAACGATAACGTTGTCCTGGTGAACTCACAGAATCTGGAAGACACCCGCAATATTCAGGTATTTCGCGAGAAGTATATGGAAGCCAGGGGCGATACCACAGTGCGTGAAATCATCGCCAACCGCTCAGTTGCCGGTCTCTCGGCCAAGCTGATTTCCGGCCGCACCAATGTGATTGTGGTTCCATCGAATGACAAGCTTCTGCTATCCAGTTTGCTCAATAGTCTCGGAAAGAGAGATGACATTATCCTTTATGGAACTTCGGACTGGGAAAACCTCGATCTGTTCGGGCTCGAAGAAAGACTGAGGTATCATGTGCGATTCCCTTCGGAATCATTCGTCGACTATGCTGATGCGGGAAACATAGCCTTCATAGAAGCTTTCCGTTCGCGGTTCAAAAAAGATCCCGTAGGTTATACCTGGACAGGATACGACATCATGAATTATTTCGGCAGAGGCATGATGATGTTCGGTCGCGGACATGCATCGCATTTTGGCGAGATACCGCGCGAAGGGTTGCGTAGTATGGACTTTGATCTTGTGCGCACCGGATCAGAAAACGGCTGCGAGAATACTTCCGTTTTCATTCTGGAGCATACCCCGGAGGGGCTCAGGCCGGTTTCGAAATAAGCATAAGATTTCTTGATCTGCCTCATCATTTGGTCAGGCTCATCTTGTTGTGACAAATAGCTGACCCGTTATTGGAGTTCCAGTGCGTTCTTGCACGAAGAACGATGAAGAAATGACCCTCGACAATCATTCCCCTGTGGGTATCAGCAAGTGGCAGATAGCAGATGCTTTTGCCGAGAAACAGGACCAGATATGCAAAGCCCTCGAAGAAGCTGATGGTAAAGCACATTTTCGCGAAGACCTCTGGAAACGCGAAGGCGGCGGAGGAGGAAGAACCAGGGTAATCGCCAACGGCAATGTATTCGAGAAGGGAGGAGTGAATACCTCAACCGTTTACGGTCCCTTGCCTAAGTATCTGGGAAACCATGTAAATCCGGAAGCTACGGAGTTCTTTGCCACCGGAATTTCAATCGTTATTCATCCATCTAATCCGCATGTCCCCATCATCCACATGAACGTGCGGTATTTTGAATCCGACAGAGGTGATAAGTGGTTTGGCGGCGGTATCGACCTCACGCCCATCTATGTGGTACCGGAACAGGCGAAGTTGTTTCACCGCGCCCTCAAGGAAGTGTGCGACAGGTTTGATCCGACTTATTATACGGAATTCAGCAGGCAGGCTGACGACTACTTTTTCATTTCACATCGCAATGAGACGCGCGGCATCGGTGGAATCTTTTTCGATTACCTGCGCCCGGCCGATGAGCAGTCGTTCGAGAAGCTGTTTGCCTTCGTGCTTGCCGTAGCCGACACCTTTGCGCCGATATATCTGGAACAGGTCAGTGCCGGCAGGGATCTTCCATATTCAGAATCAGAAAAGCACTGGCAGACAATCCGCAGAGGGCGATACGTAGAGTTCAATCTGGTTTACGATAAGGGCACGCGCTTCGGACTCGAGACCAATGGCCGCACGGAGTCAATACTGATGAGTCTCCCACCCGAAGTTCGCTGGGAGTACGACCATAAATGCCTGTCAGGTTCGCGCGAAGAAGAAACCTTGTCGTGGTTGCGCAAGGGCGTTAATTGGGTGGATGTGTGAGACTGAGATGGCGAGAGATAATTTCCTCATGAATCTTCCCTCCACGCTGGTCAGTTTCGAGTGCGGAGAGTGGGTATTGAGTGGAGTTTTGAGTGTGTGTTACAAAATTAAATTCTTCTTCGTCAAGTCTCTTCCCTCCACTCAAGGCTCACACTTCACTCTCACTCTTTTTTTTGGGGACCACGATATTCAGTGCGAGAGTAGAGAGTGAGAGTGAATTGTATTTGTGGGAAAGTCAAATCAGATGTTCCACCCCGCACTCACTCTGTTTCTCACTCTGATTTTTTCGGGGACTACGTCCCGCCCCTCCCCTTATCGCAAAATTAGTTCTGCCGGAAATACCACACCTTCGTATGCCAAATTTTGGAAAAAATAATGACGAGACTCAGCAACAAAAAAGGCTGTCCTGCAGGACAGCCTTTGGTATCGTTATGCTGATAATCAGATTCGGTTGTCGACCATTTCTACACCAGGGTGCGAAGCGGCATTGAACTTAAAGTCTCCGTCCGTAACGGCACCGTTGGGTTTGAAGTTCTTCACTTTGTAGGTTACCTCACCGCCTTCGCGAAGTTTCACCACCACCTTGGTCATTTCCATCTTGGCCTTGTCTACATACATCACTACAGTGTGGTATGCGCGCGCCTTCGGATTGTTCGGGAACAGGTGTATCTCGTATGAAGCTACTCCATCTGCAGTCGCATTGGCATTCTTCATCTCGTGCTTGAAATCTTTTTCCCAGATGGTAAACATCTCGCCCGGATCAAACGAACCATCTTTCACATCTTCCAGATTGTCGATGGTACACGAATTATCGTCTTTGCTGTATGTCCATACGGTAATGCCGTCGCAAATCACCTGGAAGTCGGGGAGGGTAAGTGAGTATTTCTTGCCCTTCACTTTTACACTGCCATTCTGTGTCTTGTTGGTTCCACTTTTGGCATCTTTCAGCGTCATGCTGAAGTCGGAAGTAATCGAAGTATAGGTCTTTGCCTTGGCAGAGAGCTTATCCAGAATTTCCTTGGAGGTTTGTGCTGAAGTTGATGCTGTGATGATAACAGCGAGTAGCAGCAGCGAAAATGATCTCATGGTTTTTGTTAAAATGGTTCGTTGTTCGACTTGCTTTTCAAGAACTGTTCCAAACTCATTTCATCCTGAATATTCACCTTGCGTGCCTTGCTGCCTTCGAATGGACCGATGATTCCGGCAGCTTCGAGCTGGTCTATCAGTCGACCGGCGCGGTTATACCCAAGTTTCAATTTGCGTTGCAACAGCGAGGCCGAGCCTTGCTGCGACATCACTACGATGCGCGCAGCTTCTTCAAAAAGTTCGTCTCTGTCGTCGTCGGCAAAGTTACCATGTTCAGCTGAAGATTCTTCGGCCACTTCCGGCAGCAGGAAGGCACTCGGATATCCCTGCTGATTGCCTATGAACTCGGTGATTTCTTCCACCTCAGGTGTGTCCACAAAGCCGCACTGGATACGTATCAGGTCATTGCCTGTGGAGAACAGCATATCTCCCCGGCCGATCAGCTGGTCTGCGCCACCGGCATCGAGAATGGTGCGGGAGTCAATCTTGGATGTCACCCGGAAGGCAATCCGGGCTGGGAAGTTGGCCTTGATGGTACCGGTAATGATATTCACCGACGGTCGCTGGGTGGCTATGATCAGGTGTATGCCAATGGCACGGGCCAGCTGCGCCAGTCGGGCAATAGGAGTTTCTACCTCACGCCCGGCCGTCATGATGAGGTCGGCAAACTCATCTACCACCAGCACGATATAAGGCAGGTAAC
>JBEAZL010000181.1:0-3502 GCA_041170085.1 Bacteroidota bacterium | reverse complement strand
AAACTTGGTTATGTGCTGGCTGGCGGAGACCTCAGTCAACCCACTCAGGTAAGTGAAACCTATTTGCTGAATCTTGAACGCAGGGCATTTCTCGAATTATGCCAGAAGAAAAAATCGCTCGAACGCATGCAGTCACTGATCACTTCAGGAAAAATTCTTCGCAACTAATCGACCTCAGAACTATGAATGCATATATCATAAGTGGATTCCGTACAGCTGTCGGCAAGGCACCCAGAGGGGTATTCCGTCATTATCGTCCTGACGAACTTGGTGCTCGCGTGATTGAACACATCATGTCTAAACTTCCGCAGCTCGATAAAGACAGGATTGATGACGTGATCGTCGGAAATGCGACTCCTGAGGCAGAACAGGGGCTTAATCTCGGCCGCATGATATCTCTCATCGGGCTTGATACAGATAAAGTACCTGGGATGACTGTCAACAGGTATTGTTCGAGTGGTCTTGAGACCATCGCCATAGCCAGCGCCAAAATTCACGCAGGAATGGCCGACTGTATTATTGCAGGTGGTGTTGAGTGTATGTCGCCGATTCCTTTCGGGGGTTGGAGGATTGTGCCCAACGCGCGCATTGCCAGAGAGCATCCCGAATGGTACTGGGGGATGGGTCTGACCGCTGAAGCCGTTGCAAGGGAATACAATGTTGGCAGAGAGGAGCAGGATGCCTTTGCCCTGTCGTCGCATCAGAAAGCTGTTGCAGCCATTGAAAATGGAAAATTCGATGCGGAGATAGTACCCGTTGAAGTGAAGGAAATCTTTCTGGATGCCGATGAAAAGAGGCAGGAAAAGAGTTATGTGGTTTCGCGCGATGAGGGTCCGCGTAAGGATACAACACCTGCGGCTCTGGCAGGATTGAAACCCGTGTTCGACGCACAGGGTACAGTAACAGCAGGTAACTCATCTCAAACCTCCGATGGTGCGGCCTTTGTTATGGTGGTTTCGGAGCGAATGCTGAAAGAGCTGAATGTTGAGCCTATTGCCAGACTTGTATCCTACCACGTTGCCGCTCTGGCTCCCCGGATCATGGGGGTCGGGCCGGTTTATGCAGTGCCCGGTGCCGTGAAAAGAGCCGGACTTCAACTCAGCGATATTGGCCTGTTCGAACTGAACGAGGCATTTGCCTCACAGAGTGTCGCGGTGATCAGAGAACTGGGACTTGATCCTGAGCGCGTCAATGTCAATGGTGGAGCCATTGCCCTGGGCCATCCTCTCGGATGCACTGGTGCAAAACTCTCTGTGCAGCTGTTCAACGAAATGCGGCGGAGGGGAGACAAATACGGCGCAGTAACCATGTGTGTAGGAACAGGACAGGGAGCTGCGGGAATATTTGAACTTATTCATTGATACATCAATAAAAACATTCATCATGTCAGAAATGAAACCCATCACAGGAGGAGAATTTATCATCCGTGAAACCACCTGTACAGATATTTTCATTCCCGAGGAATGGACCGAGGAACAGCTTCTCATGAAAAAGACCTGTGAAGATTTTCTTCATGCAGAAGTGCTGAACAGACTCGACGAAATTGACCATCAGCCCGAAGGACTAATGGCCTCGATCATGGACAAAGCCGGAGAACTCGGCCTTCTCGGTATAAGTGTACCTGAAGAACTGGGAGGACTCGGGATGGATTTCAAAACATCCATGCTGTGTACAGAAGCTCTCGGACAGGGACATAGTTTCAGTGTAGCCTATGGGGCTCATACCGGAATTGGCACATTGCCGATTTTGTATTACGGAAATGAAGAACAGAAGAAAAAATATGTATCACGTCTTGCCACGGGAGAATGGAAAGGCTGTTATTGTCTCACCGAGCCGTCCAGTGGAAGTGATGCCAATAGCGGAAAGACCTCAGCAAAACTTTCAGGCGATGGCACGCATTACCTGATCAATGGACAAAAGATGTGGATCACCAATGGTGGTTTTGCAGATGTGCTCATCGTATTTGCCCGCATTGACCAGGACGAAAATCTCTCCGCATTTATTCTCACACGCGATATGGAGGGCATTTCATTCAACCCTGAAGAAAAGAAAATGGGTATCAAAGGTTCTTCAACCCGTCAGATCTTCTTCAACAACGTGAAGGTACCCATAGAAAACATGCTCAGCGAGCGTGGTAATGGATTCAAGATTGCCGTAAACATCCTGAATATTGGTCGGATCAAGCTTGGTGGCGGAGTATTGGGCGGTGCGAAAGCAACACTAGATGATGCCATTCACTATGCCAACGAGAGGCAACAATTTGGAAGACCTATTTCCAAGTACGGGGCCATCAGGCATAAGATCGGTCATATGGCATCGCGTTGCTATGCGCTTGAATCAGCCTTATACAGAGCCACACAAAATATTGACGACGCCATCGCAGGATTGATTGCATCCGGCATGGACAAGGGAACGGCAGTTTTAAAAGGCATTGCATCATTTGCACCCGAGTGTGCCATATTGAAGGTATATGGATCCGAAGTGCTTGATTTCGTTGTGGATGAAGCAGTGCAGATTCATGGTGGCATGGGTTACAGCGCCGAGACGAGAGTTGAAAGGGCATACAGAGACGCCAGGATCAACAGAATCTTTGAGGGCACCAATGAGATCAACAGGCTGCTCACCGTTGACATGATCCTGAAAAAAGCCATGAAGGGTGAACTCGATCTGATGGGACCGGCACAATCTGTTGCATCAGAATTGATGTCGATTCCTGACTTTGGTGAGCCACCAACAGATGTGTTTGAACGTGCGCACATTCAGGTAAAGAACTTCAAGAAGGCCTTATTGCTGGTGGCTGGCGGCGCGGTGCAAAAGCTGATGATGCAGTTGGAAAAAGAGCAGGAAGTGCTGATGAATATCGCCGACATTGCTATCATGACATACGTTGCCGAAAGCACCGTGCTCCGTACCCAGAAGATTGCCAAAAAAGGGACCGATGTGACAGTTCAGACAGAAATGATGAATTCAGTTCTCTATGATGCCTCTGAGAAAATTGCATCATCCGGAAAAGAAGCGCTCTTATCATTTGCAGAAGGTGATGAGCTTCGCATGATGTTGATGGGACTGAGGAGGTTCACCAAGACAGAGCCTTTCAATATCAAAGATTGCAGGAGAAACGTTGCACAGGCAGCTATCACGGCGAACAAATTTGAATATTGAACAGCAACTGCTGGTGGCCTCATTATATCCGGTAGCCGCGTACAAACGGATATTTCCGGATAATTTCTACTGAATCTGGAATTGACGAAACCCTTCTCGCAAAAAAAAATAGCTTCGCCGCGGGGGAAGGGGTACTCTTACCCCCGGGGGAAAAGAGAGTGAGAGTGAGTTCTGAGAGAGGGATAGAATGAAAGAGAAAGAGGAAGAGGAAGAGGAAGAGGAAGACAGAGAGAGGAAGAGGAAGACAGAGAGAGGAAGAGGAAGACAGAGAGAGGAAGAGGTAGACAGAGAGAGGAAGAGGAAGACAGAGAGAGGAAGAGGAAGACAGAGAGGAAGAGGA
>JBEAZL010000180.1:0-8509 GCA_041170085.1 Bacteroidota bacterium | reverse complement strand
TTCTGCAAGGTGCTTGCTGATGGCATAATGCGTATGAATAGGGGAATCCACCCACTCATCTTTTTCAGTCACAACCTGGCCATGATACTTCCTTCCCAGAGCTGCGATGGAACTCACGTGACATAATATTTCAACACCGCTCTCAATGGCGGCATTCACCACGTTCGCGGTACCTTCCACATTGACCTGATACATTCTCTGCCTGTCCTTCCTGTGGTAAGAAACAACAGCGGCAGTATGAAAAACTCTTCTGCAGCCACTCATGGCATCGAGCAAAGCAGGAACGTCCAGGACGTCGCCTGAAACACATTCTACATTGTCTTTGGGAAACGTGCTTTCAGGATGGTAGAAACTCCATAGAGATTGCAGGAAAGATGTTTCTGCCCTTCTTGCAAATACCCTGATGTGCTCTCCCCGGCGAAGAAGATCGACACACACATGTCCGCCTACAATGCCTGTACCGCCGGTTACCAGATTCATGGTTCAAATGTAGAGCATCCGGCCAGCACGATTACATCGCGCAGTATCATGTGATTCAAAAGAAAAACCATGACTCGAAAACACAGCAACTGATGACTTGTTAGCCCAAAGATGGTAAGTTTGTAGAAGTCATGTCCAGGACATCAGAAACCCGCGAAACTCCGGATCATATCAGAAATATTCTCCGCACCCTTCCGGAGGAGCCCGGTGTCTATCAATACTATGATGCGGGAGGCAAGATTCTGTATGTCGGCAAGGCGAAAGACCTTCGGAAGAGGGTAAGTTCCTATTTCCGCAAGAACATTGAACACGGCAAGACGAGAATACTCGTTCAACAGATCGCAGACATCCGATATCTCGTCGTGGAGAGCGAGATGGACGCGCTCCTGCTCGAAAATTCACTGATCAAGAAGTACCAGCCACGCTACAATATCCTGCTTAAAGACGACAAAACTTTTCCCAGCATCGTCATCAAGAAGGAACCCTTTCCCAGAATTTTCTCTACCCGCCAACGGATCAACGACGGCTCGGAGTATCACGGCCCCTATACATCTGTCAAGGTGATGCACAGTGTTTTGGAATTAGTCAAAAAACTATTTCCCATTCGCACTTGCTCTCTGAACCTCAATGAGAGAAATATCCGCGCAGGAAAATTCAAGGTCTGCCTCGAGTATCACCTCGGCAATTGTAAAGGTCCGTGCGAGGGTAAGCAAGGTCTGGAGGAATACGAAGAGAACGTTGCGTCCATCAGAAAAATCATTTCAGGTAACTATGCTGAAACGCTTCGAGAGCTCAGGGCGAGAATGAAGAATGCAGCAGAGTCTTTTGAATTTGAGAAGGCCCACGAGATTAAAACACGCGTTGAACTTCTGGAAAGCTTTCAGGCCAGAAGCACGATTGTTACTCCAAAAATCCACAATACAGATGTGTTCTCCATTGTCAGCGACCGCATCGCCGGATATGTGAATTACATGAAGATCAACAACGGGATTGTCGTGCAGGGATATACAGCAGAGCTCCGGAAAAGAATGGATGAATCTGACCAGGAGCTCCTTGAACATGCTGTGGTAATGCTGCGAGAACGCTTTGCCAGCTCATCGGATTCTATCCTGCTTCCTGTCCCGATCGGGCTTGATCTGAAAGGAGTTGAAATCATAGTTCCCCAAAAAGGCGATAAACGAAAACTGGTTGATCTCTCGCTGCGCAATGCAACGCACTATATGATCGATGCGCATAAACAGCAGGAATTCACCGACCCTGAGCGGAATACCAAACGCATCCTTGAAACCGTTCAGGCCGACCTGAGGCTGAAAGAATTACCCGAGCATATTGAGTGCTTTGATAACTCCAATTTTCAGGGCAGCTATGCCGTAGGGGCCTGCGTGGTATTTAAAAATGGCAAACCGAGCAAGAAGGATTACAGGATATTCAATATTGAGACTGTTGAGGGGCCCGACGATTTTGCTTCCATGCGCGAAACCGTATTCAGGAGGTACAGACGACTTCTGGATGAAGGACTTGGTTTACCTCAACTGGTCATTATCGACGGAGGTAAAGGACAGTTAAGTGCAGCCCTTGAATCCATGGATAACCTGGGACTTCGGGGTAAAATTGCCATGATAGGTATTGCCAAAAAACTGGAGGAGATATACTTTCCGGGCGACAGCCTTCCTGTGTACATCGACAAGAAGAGTGAATCTCTGAAACTCATCCAGCACCTGCGCAATGAGGCACACCGCTTCGGCATTACACGTCACCGGCAGAAAAGGAGCAAAGGATCGCTGCAGACTGAGCTGACACAAATACCTGGTATTGGAGAAAAAGTGGCGCAAAACCTGCTTTTTCACTTCAAAACCGTTCCCAAAATCCGGCTGGCAACTGAAGAGGAAATCTCCGCTGTCATCGGTCCTGCCAAAGCCCGGGCGGTATCAGCCTGGTACAAGTCCAAAAAGGCTTAATCAACATCCGATATTCAAGAAAAGACCATTTGCGACAGGCACATTGCTTCCTGAAGCCAATACCTTTGTCTTTGTTGCGTTACACTATTATTTAAATCATGACCAAATCTAAAGGCAGCTCCTCTTCAAAATACGTCAGGTGGATGTGGATCATTGGGCTATCTCCCCTGATGATGGTGATTCTGCTATTGTTGTTGGCTGAAATTACGGGGCTTCCTGATGTGGAAGACATGGCCAATCCGCGCGTTAACCTGGCCAGTCAGGTGCTGACGACCGACAACAAAGTCCTTGGAACGTACTATCGGGAAAACAGGTCTGATGTCAAGTATGAAGATCTGCCGCCTCATCTCGTCAACGCGTTGATCGCGACTGAAGATGTCAGGTTCAGAGAACACAGCGGTGTTGACTTCAAGAGCCTTCTCCGCGCGGTTTTCAGTCTTGGCTCTCAGGGTGGTGGAAGCACCATTACCCAGCAGCTGGCTAAGATGCAGTTCACCAAAGACTTTGATAATGTCACCATAGTGAAACGTGCCTGGCAAAAACTCAAAGAAATAATCATCGCCGTCCGTCTCGAACGCTATTACACCAAAGACGAACTCATCGCCCTTTATCTCAACCAGTACGACTTCCTCAATCAGGCCGTAGGAATCAAAAGCGCTGCACACGTTTATTTCAACACTGCACCGGATTCCCTGAATATTGAGCAGAGCGCCATGTTGGTCGGGATGCTCCAAAACTCATCGTTATACAATCCCCTGAAAAGAAAAGAGAGGGTTATGCAACGCCGCGAGATTGTATTGAAGCAGATGGTTGTTGCAGATTTCCTGGAAGAATCCCAGTATGATTCACTCAGGCAAATCCCGATAGAACTGGATTTTCAGAGGGTAAGCCATGATGAGGGCATGGCTCCATACTTCAGGGAGGTGTTGCGGGCCAAACTGGAGTCTATCTTGATGGAAGAAGACAAGAACGGAGAACTCATCCGGAAAAAAGGTGATGGTACTCGGTACGACCTCTACAGTGATGGACTAAAAGTGTACACGACGATCGACTCCAGGATGCAGGCTCATGCTGAATTCGCGGTGAAAGAGCACCTGCAGAAAGAGCTTCAGCGCGATTTTACCAAAGACCTATCCCGCCGAAAGGCCGAGAAGTATCCGTTCTACAACGGCATTTCAGAAAGCGATCAGAAAAGGGTAATGGAAGATGCCATCCGAAAGAGTGATCGCTACCAGTTCTACACCGGAAAAGTATGTCCTGAGTGTAAGAGACCCAAAGCATACATCCATAAGGAACCCGGAGATAAGGGCAGTGAGATTTTCCATTGCCACGAAAAGGACGGTGGGTGCGGTGCCACCTGGCCGGTTCGCAATGACGAAGAAATAGATAAAATCATGAATACTCCGGTACCCACAAAAGTGTACTGGACTACAGGCTATCGCGATACCACGTTCTCTCCTATCGATTCTATCAAATACCACAAAGCCATTCTCCATGCGGCCCTGATGTCGGTGGATCCTCATACAGGACATGTCAAGGCATGGGTAGGTGGCGTCGATTTCAAGTACTTCAAATTCGACAATGTTTACCAGTCGAGACGCCAGGTGGGTTCGACGTTCAAGCCCCTCGTTTATGCAACGGCATTGAGGAACGGAGACAAACCATGCAGTCGCTACGCGAATCTGCGCACGTGTATAGACTTACCCACAGGGGCGCGCTGGTGTCCCGATAATTCAGATGGAAGTTATGGTGGTGAATGGCCGCTGTCATATGCTCTTGCCAATTCTGTGAACACGATAACCGCTGCGCTTATCAAGAAGTACGGTCCGGAATCCGTGATTGCACTGGCTAAAAACATGGGCATCAAGAGCAAACTGCCTGCTGTGCCTTCCATAGCCCTCGGCGTTGCTGAATTGTCGCTCTTCGAAATGGTTGGTGCAAATGCCACCTTTGTGAATCAGGGAGTCTACATTGAACCGACCTTCATCACGAGAATCGAAGACAAGAACGGAAACGTGCTATACGAGGCCGAACCTGTCATTCAGCAAGCCCTCAGTCCTGATGTAGCATACCAGACGACCATGATGATGAAAGGTGTTATCGACCGCGGAACCGGTCTTCGACTGCGTGGTGGCCGTCCCTATGCTAATATTCGTTACCCTATGGCTGGTAAGACGGGCACCACACAGAACAACACTGACGGTTGGTTCATGGGACTGACACCTGACCTGGTGACCGGAGTTTGGGTTGGTGCGCAAGACCCGACAGTCCGCTTCTCAAGAACTTCGCTCGGACAGGGAGCCAATACGGGTTTGCCCATATACGGCTATTTCATGAACCGGGTATATGCCGACAAATCCATTCAGATCTCTACCAAAGATTTCGAACCTCCCGTTGGTTATGACGCAGCCCGCTTTGCGTGTGATGGCGACATAGATCCATTCTCGGATGAGGATATCTTTGCACCTGATGAAGAGTTACCTCTTTTCGATGGAGAAGGGGCTTTCGAAGGAGATGAACAAGATGGTCCGGCTTTGCCAGACGATGAACAATATTAAAGATTACCCATGCCCATCAATAAAGTAGTACCCAATGCGGAACTAGCCTGTAACGGTATTCAGGACGGAATGACCATCATGCTCGGAGGTTTCGGCCTTTGTGGCATCCCTGAAAATTGTATCGATCAGCTCGTACGTATGGGGGTTAAGAATCTGACCTGCATTTCCAACAATGCCGGAGTTGACGATTTTGGACTTGGTCTGCTCCTGCAGAGCAGGCAAATCAAAAAAATGATCAGCTCTTATGTTGGCGAGAATGATGAATTCGAGCGACAAATGCTTTCAGGTGAGCTGGATGTTGAACTTGTGCCGCAGGGTACTCTGGCAACGCGATGTCTGGCTGCCGGTTACGGCATGCCTGCCATATTTACTCCTGCCGGTGTCGGAACTGAGGTGGCTGAAGGAAAAGAAGTTCGCAACTTCAATGGCAAGAACTACCTGATGGAAATGGCCTTTGATTCAGATTTTGCCATCGTCAAGGCATGGAAGGGTGATACTATGGGCAATCTGATTTTCAGGGCTACGGCCAGAAACTTAAATCCGATGATGGCCATGGCAGGAAAAATTACCATTGCCGAAGTCGAAGAGCTTGTTCCTGCCGGAGCGCTCGACCCCGATCACATTCATACACCGGGAATCTTTGTGCACCGCATTTTCCAGGGCTCAAACTACCAGAAGCGTATCGAGCAGCGCACCGTTCGCAAAAGCTAATTCCGCACAGCAAGAAAATCACTTCTGCATAAAAACAAAAAAGGCCGCCTGATTCCAGACGGCCTTTTTGCTTTCACTTATTCCATCATTGAACAATGATAGTTCTGCTTACCTGCTCACCGTTATTTCCGGTAAGAACCAGGTTATACACCCCGGCCGCAAGGCTGTTGGTGTCAATTTCAATATATCTCTGCTCACCTTTATTCACTGAACCAGTGTAGATATTCTCAACCAGTCCCGATACAGGGTTCATAAGCTGAAGTGTAGTCATAGCATCCTGTCCTGCTTCGAACACAACATAAAGCATGTCTGAGGTAGGGTTAGGATAAGCGCTCTTAATGAACAGTCCTTCAGAAACATCAACTTTCTGTGCAGACTTGAAGCCGACGTTTTCAGCAAAGCTGATGGTCTGTGTGTGAGTGGTCACGTTGCCTGAGCAATCCACTGCAGTCCAGGTGCGCACCACTTGTGGGCGGTTGCAGCAAGACTGATCGAATGCGAGGTCACCTGAAGAACTAACTGAGGCAGAAGTTCCGGTTGAAGAATCAACGAAATTTCCTGTAGCAGTAATCCATCCACCGTTACCATAGTTTCCATTTACGTTATTGGCAGCAACACCCAGCTGATAGCCGTAATAGTAGCTTGCAGGAAGGTGATTCAGGGTCAGGCTTGAACCTTCATAATCTCCCCAACCGGTAAGGCTTGAAGAGTTCTGAATAATGAAATACCACCAGTCGAGGTAGTCGTCTCCGGCAAGGTTGAAGTCGTCCTTATAGCTCGTTGGGAATGGCATGTTATCCCAGGTTGGCCAGTCAGCGCCATCAGCCAGATCAAGGCTCAGGTGCCAACCACCATTCGGGTTATTGAGGCATACCAGAGTAGCTTCAATGTGTGCGCTCATGTCAGCAAAAACGGTCAGATGTCCAGACTGTGTAGTGCAGTAGTGAGTACCTCCGGGGAAGTTGAAGAGGATGAGCGACCATGTTGGGTCTGTCAGTGCATCTGCCGGAGTGAGCAATTCGCAATCCAGAAGAATACCTTCACCACCTTCTGAAGATTCACCTTCTGTTTCTTCGAAGAGAACTTCAACGATGCCGTCACATTCGTCATATGCAGTTACTTCAGCAGCAGCAGGAACCTCTGCATCACAGCTCAGAATGAGGTCTGCAGGCTCTTCGCTCAGCACAGGAGCTGTAGTGTCTTCAACGTAAATGTTCTGGGTAGCAGTGGCAGAATGTCCGCAGTTATCGGTTGCAGTAAATGTGCGAACGATATCATAAGTACATCCGTTGAATACCATTTCGTCAGAAGAAGTAACGGTAACCATGTCGTCGCATGCATCAGCCGCCCATGCAGAAGAAGCAGGAATCTCATCACCACATTCTACAGTAACATCCGAAGGAACGTTTGTGAAGTACGGAGCCTCGGTATCAGAAATGGTGATGGTCTGAACGTATGTCAGTGAATTCTCGCAATCATCTGTAACTACCCATACACGGATAATGGTATAAGAACATTCGTTACCCTGCTCTGTCTGCGAATACTCAACAGAAAGATTGGTATCGAGGTTATCTCCGAATGTTGGCATACCGGCACTGTAATCGTCACCACATTCAACAACGAGATCACTAACACCATTGATCACATAAGGATCTTCAGTATCGTTCACACATGGATCTTCATCACAATCCAGATTTCCGTTATCGCCTGTGCCATCAACGAAATTCTCGTTGATCATAGCAAGAACATTCTTCATCTGATTTGCAGTGTACTGTGTGCTGCAACCACCCAACACCTGGTTGGCAAGTGCAAGTACTTCGCTCACAGTCCAGCCATTGAAAGTACCATTGTTAATGGTCATATCTCCCAATGAGGTTGATGACTGTCCGAAATCAGGATCGTTGGCATCAAATCCAACGCTGAGTGTGGCAGCCAAAAGGTGATTCACCAGGTTGTTGCTGAAACATGAAGGATTCATGTAAGAACCCGAGATGGTGTTCGAAGGACCACCACAAGGCAAAAACACCTCAACGGCATAAGCAGTTGTAAATGTCACGGTGTTGTTACCACAACCGAGCACGATGCCATTTGGAAAAGCCTCGGCAAAGTTCGCATCTCTGTAGGCGCCGGGATTGTTGCCCTTTGCAGGTGCACCCCATCCTCCGGGAGTTTGGGTTCTACCCTGACAATCATCTGTAGCATAGGTGAATGAAACAGAGAACAGGAACATCAGAACGAGCGACAGACGTGCACAACACGCCGCCCATGAAGGTAAAATAGATTTCATGTGGAGTAATTAAGGTTAATTAAGGTGAAAGCCTTAGGTAAGCAGGGACAAATATACGACGAATTATAGATTTTGACACATTAAATCGCAATTTGACCCGACTAACAAATGTCACATGTCTATGTCGCTGATTTTCCGTATATTATGATTTTCCAGTTTTCGTCAGTAGGCTTGCAGCTGATAAAAGACAGCTCTTCCGGGGTGGAAACAAACACCAATCTGCCCCGGGTGAACCATCTTTGCAACCTAATCAAGAGTGTTACTATGCCCCTCGATAAAAACGGAATCGCAAAGCGCATTGCGCGTGAAGTAAAAGACGGAATGTATGTCAACCTCGGAATAGGCATACCGACGCTTGTAGCTAATTACATCCCCTCTGATGTGGAAGTTGTACTGCAAAGCGAGAATGGATTGCTCGGAATGGGGCCGTTTCCCCTCGAAGGACAGGAAGACCCGGATCTCATCAACGCCGGAAAGCAAACCATAACCACATTACCCGGATCTTCATTCTTTGA
>JBEAZL010000179.1:0-3281 GCA_041170085.1 Bacteroidota bacterium | reverse complement strand
CTTACCAAAGCATGCGTGGCCCATTGCATATTAAGCCATTGATTTACCTGATACCGGCTGGGTTGTTCGGAATACTGCTGTTTGCAACATGTTCCGGCCGTGCAGATGATGCTGCCGCATATAACGACTCAATCATATCGCATCAGTCAAAGATTATTTCGGCATTTGATACGATGGACGCTACACTGTCCGACACTGCTTCATCGGTTGAGAAACTTGAGTATGCTCACATTTTCCTGAAAGACCAGGTGCACAACAGCATCATGGCTCTTGACTCGATCGGACCATTCAGGAAGGATCCTTCTCTTCAGAAGGCAGCCAGAACATTATTCTACGAATACGAAAACATGGCCGGTTTTGAGTACAACAACCTGCTTCAGATCGCGCTCAAACCTCCTTACAGTATAACGCAGACTGTTATAGACTCTGTGAAAACATTGCAGGATCACTTAAAGGTCCGTAGCAAAAAGGCTCAGGAAGCCTTTACTGAGGAGCAGGTAAGGTTTGGCAAGAAGTATCACCTGGTCTTCGAATAGCACCACACTATTGGTCGAGCCATTTCTTGAAGTCTGTGGCCCGCTGCCGGCTCACGAGTACTTCCTCATTGAATTCAGGTTTTAGCATGAGCTGATAGCGCTGATTAAAATGTGGCTCAATGCGTCCGATGGAATCCAGGGAAACAATCATGTGTCTGTTGATCCTGAAGAAAACCGCAGGGTCCAGTTGCGATTCCAAATCTTCAAGTGTCGATTCGAGAACAAATCGCTCTCCATCCCTTGCCACGAGAAAAGTGAATCCTTCTTCACTGAAAAAATACGCAACGTCGTCCACATTGACGAAAGCCAGTCTGCCCCCGGGCTTTACCAGGAATCGTTTGCGATACAATTCGCGGCTCTCTCTGAAAGCATGAACAATGGCAGAAATATCGACCGATGACGCAGCCCGGTTCTTGTATAGCGACCGGAATTTATTCAGGGCCTGCTCCAGCTCAACCCGCTCAACAGGTTTCAGCAGATAATCCACGCTATTGACACTAAAGGCCTTTATCGCATACTGATCATAGGCCGTGGTGAATATGACCGGAATATTGATTTCTGCCTGGCTGAAGATTTCGAAACTCAAACCATCTGCGAGGTGAATGTCCAAAATCAGCAGATCGGGATTGATTCCGGATTTGATTGCTCCAACAACATCCTCAACGCTATCCAGAACATCGAGCACACGAATGTCAGTCGCTACCTCATCCAGCAGTTTCTTCAGCTGTCGGGCAGCGGGTGCCTCATCCTCCGCGATCAATACACTTATAGTTCCCTCCTCTTTCATGACTTGTGCTGATACTCTTCAATGTTTACTAATGGAATGCTGACACTGTAGTTGTGCTCGTCCTCTTCAACGGTAATACCCCTGTGGAAGGTGAGACGACACCTCTCATTGATGTTATGCAGGCCCATTCCATTTACCTCTACCCCGCTCGTTTTTCGCTGCAAATTGTTTTGGACTATGAGACAGTCAACTCCTGAAGTGATTCGCACATGCAGTGGTCTCTTGTGCGAAACCACGTTGTGCTTCACGGCATTTTCCACCAACATTTGAAGCGAAAGAGGCACCAGAAACTTCCGCATATCTTCCTGCTTCACATCGAACTCAAAACGGATATTATCACCAAATCGCGATTCCAGCAGGAAGATGTAGTTGCCCAGGCATTCCAGCTCCTCCTTAGCCGTGATGACCTGTCTGTCGCGCAGATCAAGAATACAACGGTAAACCAGAGAAAGCTTGCGGACAAACTCAACACCCTTTTGCGGATCCTCCGGGATAATGGATACAAGTGTATTGAGACTATTGAACAGAAAGTGCGGATTTACCTGATTGCGAAGGGCCTCAAGCTGGCTAATGGTATTCTCCTTCTTCAAACGTTCAGATTCCGCAATGCTCTCTTTCCATCTGTCGAGAAAAAATGCAGCTTCGTAAATAGCTGTGATAACAATTGTCGGAACGAGGCTGGCCGCCAACGCCTTCGGATACCCCGGGTGCTGAGTCAAACTCAATGCACTGTGATCGAACATAGGTTCACAGCTGAAGAGAATAAAAGACATTCCCGCTGTGTACAGAACGATTGTAGTTCCTGAGTAATACAACCGCTTCACATATTCATCATTCCTCTGAAACTTCTTCCTGTACCAGATGGTAATGTGTCTGTCGCCCATCCAGAATATGGACGTGAATACAATAGAAGGTATCCAGTTATTTCCCCAGCAATCGACACTCTTCGACAGCTCCGCGCCGAAAAAGAGCATGGGGAACATGACAGACACGACCGGGATCCCGACCAGCATCAATGGCCAGTCGTTGAATCCTATATACTTCCTGTTATCTTTCCAGTGTCCCTTCAATTCCGTGGCTTAAAGATCAAAAATAGAGGTTGTACAGAACAACAGGGAATAAACCTGTCTGATAAACGGTTTCTACATCGCGCTTGATGTTGTCGTAGCTCTGCATGAATACATTCTGCTGGTTTGTCACATTGCGGATATCCAGTGAAATCGCCTGAGAAACCCTGCGGCCATTCATTCTGAAACCAACTTTCATGTCAGTCCTGAAATATGCATTGTACTGTTGACTGTTGTTATCCGTTTCAATTCTTACTTCGCGACCCTCCAGACGGGAAGCATCAAGATCTATAGGTGCATATCTGCGGCCACCGGCATATGTCACTCTGATATCGGCCACTATAGCGTTTGACTTTCCGACCTTCCATTCGCGACCCGACAGCAGATTCACGACATAGTTTCCGTTGAAAGCTGTATTTCGAACCACACCATCGCTGCCTTTGTACTTCGAATCAAAGAGCGAAGTAGTAAACAGAAAGTAATATCCCTTATTCAGAAAACGCTCCAGGGTCAATTCAACACCCATATTCGTTCCGCTGCCATCGTTGACCAGATCCGCATTCTGCGGCAGGGTGAAATCCGCACCAGTGTTCAGCATGGAGAAACTACTGCTAAAGCGGTCAACTGCCACGTCAAACAGGTACTGATAATAGGCTTCTGCCTTCAGTCTGGCAAATTCGCTGAACTGATAATCATATCCCACTACGCTGTGAAATGATCTGTTGAATCCGAGCGACTTATTATTTGATACCACATTGCCCCCCTCATCCTCTTCGCGATTGAAGTATACGGTTATAGGCTGCATCTGGCTATGAAGGCCAACTCCGGCACTCAAAGATTGTGTTTCATTAATACGAAGTCTTGCTCCTATGCGCGGCTCGACGCTTGCTG